>NZ_JBHTLD010000006.1:0-48505 GCF_042678745.1 Pontibacter rugosus
CCACGCGCGCTTTCTTGCAAGCATTTCATCTTCCAGTAGCTTCTCTATACATTGCCATTGGGTGTCGGTTAAATCGCTTGGGTAAGTCATAAGTCTGCAAACTTTTATTACCCAACAACCGACACCTGCTTTTTTACTCAACTAAATCAAAACAGCCTCTCAGCGATTCTTTATTTCGTTTGATGGACTTCTCGCATTAGAAAATTGTCCTGCAAAATGGGAAAATAGACCTTACCGATGGACAGCAACAAAAAAATATAGATTCTACATGGACTGTTGTAAAAACAATAGGATAATAATTAACGCCATTGTTATTTTGCTATTTACCTACTTAACTTATATCAATAAATAAAACCACAGCTAATAACACCTGAACGCCAGTCGTTTAGCCCAGTAAGTTATAGCAAAATTCATTATATTAAAGAGTAAACGTTAATAGCAACAACCTACCAAGTCGCTGTCATGGATAAAATATCGAGAAAAACTATAACTATGGGTCTTGTTTCTATCTGTTTATGGCTTATAGGAAGTATGCTCTTATTCGAGGAGAACAATGGTAAAATCATTATTACAGTTACTGCCGTAGCTGTTATAGCTAGAATTAGCTCTCAGATAAATAGAGACAGAAGAGCCAGTTCTGAATTGTGAGGCTGACAGTACTAAATATCTAGTGCTAAAGTTAAGCCACCCAAGGAGCAAATTGTGGAGTGAGGAACACAACATCAATCGCAACTGATAAACATAATGATATTAGCGGCAAAACCCTTGCCAACTAAGACCGCAGTCGCGTGCTATCGGATATCCCTACTTCCTACCACTACGCCTTCCGCTTACTATCCCCCGGCAACGGTATACCAGTAGGATCTACGACTGCGGCAGCACGTTTGGCTGGGTTCTGAAACTTGCGGTGCTTCATACCGGCGATGCGAGCCTCTACCTCATACTTGTTGTTATAGTATCCCACCCGCATCGATTCGCACAGGTAAAGCCACAGAAACCTGAAAAAGCCATGCTCCCGGAACTGTTCGATATGGCATAGCTCATGCGCCAGCCAACCCTCATCTTTGATAAAATCCTCTCGGCTTACGCCACTCAAATGTATGCTTTTGCCCAGCACCATAGCTACGTTATTACTTTTTAGCACCATGCGTGCAATTCTGGCAAAAGGAGATCGTTCTACAACTTTGAAGTCCATAAATCAGCTGAAATTGTACTGCTGCATAAGCCATGTGCAGCTACTAAAACATCTATTAAGGGCAAACGAATGCTATTTATGAGCAGAAGAATCACATTATCAAGTAAATAGCACAACCTTTTAGTTTGGTGCTTAAGTTTATATAACTTATTTTTGTCTTGTGTTGCAGCTGCGTACCATTTGCAACACAGCAGGTAATAGCCTCTTTAAACTTCTATGGCTATACTTGTTCGCCACAAAGGTGAAACTGTTTACCCGCTTCGGCGGCCTGAAACAAGCTAAACCCTATGAAGAAGTCATTTATTTTAAGTGCATTTGCCCTGCTGTCGGTAGCCTTGTCTTACTTCTACGAAGTAACACCCGCGAAATCAGCCACCCCAGCTAAAGACAACGCATTGCCCACTGTTATTACACCTTACGCGATAAATTCTGCCGAGGACATTGTGCGGGTGCTAGAATTTAACGAACCTGCCGTTGACGAGGAAGAGCATGAGCAGTTTGAAGAGTATTACGTAAAGAAGCTTGGGCTAAAGTTTAAAAATCCTGCCTATCGTGATTTAGTGGAAACTGCCTCAAAGTGGGTGGGCACACCTTACCGCTTTGGCAGCAACTCTAAAAGAGGTACTGACTGCTCAGGCTTCGTTACCAGCATTTACCGTGATGTGTATGGTATACGTCTTAGCCGTAGCTCCCACTCCATGTTTCAGGATGTGGAGCGTGTAAAGAAAGACAGTGTACGCACCGGCGACCTAGTTTTCTTCCGCCGCAGCGCCAAAGGGCCTATTTACCACGTAGGCATATACCTCAAAAACAATAAGTTTATTCACTCTGCCACAAACGGAGGCGTGCGGGTGAGCTCTCTTTCAGAACCGTACTACCGCAATCACTATTATGCTGCTGGCCGTGTAAACTAGACTGCTCATACTCTATAAATAACTGTTAGCCCTGTAGCATACCGCTGCAGGGCTTTTTATTTACCTCGGGCATAACAATTTTATAGGGAGTAAGTATAGGAAAGGTACTGTTTGTTTAAGCAAATTGCACCCGATTTGGCATAACCGCCGGTTGCGCCCCCAACACGACATTAAGTAAAAGCAAGTACAAAGTATGGATAACAAAAAACCTGATGGCAAGAAAATAGCTCAAAGCGCCATCTTTAAAAAGATTCTGGAAAAGGCTGAAAGCTACCTGAAGCGCCCTACTGAGGTAGCGAAACTGGTGAGCGAAACACTGAAAAAGGCTACCGCAAAAAAAGGCGTAGGAGCGATGGCCGGCGAAGTATGGGAAAGCCTACAGCTACTGACACGGATGATCAAGGCTGCCTCTTCCGGAGATTACAAAGAGATACCTGCTGCTACTTTAGTTGGTGGTATAGCCGTTCTGCTTTACTTTATTATGCCTATAGATGTGATTCCGGACGTGATCCCCGTAATAGGCCTGCTGGATGATGCCACCCTCCTTGCCTGGTTTATGACAAGTATAAAAGTTGAACTAGATAAATTTAAAGAATGGGAGGCTACTCGCCCTATCAAGGTAGAGCCACAGCAAGCACACGAAGCGCAAACAACCGACCCCTCTTTTGGCACGCCCAAGTTCAGCGATCGTACAGCAGAAGACGTAGACATACAAACAAAAAACACGATCTAAAATAAAGTACAGCTATGGAAAACAGCAAAGACGAAAACAGGAAAGGAAAAGAGCAGGATGAGCCAAAGGCACAGCACTCGTCGCAAGGCCATAAAACAGATGCGAAAGGCACTGTAACAAACACCCGCGAGGAAACGCTACGCGCTGCCACCACCGACAGTACCCGTGCTCCAAAGAATGGCGCAGATGATGGCCCTACAGGTGGCAACGTACGATAAAAAATAATTTACCCGTACAAAAAAGCGGCAGGCTGTTCTCAGGCCTGCCGCTTTTTTGTTAAATTGGTACAATTCACAGACCTTTCCTGCCGCGTTACAGCGTATACAAAGAGTTCATAACTATTCAGATATAGCACAATACAAATACATTAATTTAAGCAATTTCACACAAAAGCCTAACCATCAGGCTTTTTTTAATGAAATTAATATCTATCTTTGGACAAAGAATTTTGTACTTTAACCTTTAGCCAAGTGTCTTCATCATTCTTACGTCTTAGTTCCGTAAACCTTCACATAGACGGGATCGGAAAAGTGTTGTTCGAGCGGAGCGATAAAGCCAAACGCCTCAGCATAAGTGTCCGCCCGATCAAGGGAGTACGCGTAGCTGTGCCGCCGCATATCAGCTTCGAAAAAGCAGAACAACTTATTTACACCAAGTCAGACTGGATCAAAGAGCACCAGGAGCGCATGCAGCAGCATGAGCAGCAGGTAACCGTTTACGACCAGAACGCTGACTTCAAAACCAGGCATCACACGCTGCGCCTGCTTACACACGCCAAATACGACATGCGTTGTGTTATTCAGGATGGTTACATCAATGTGTTTTATCCAGCCTTTAAAGAGGTAAATGCACCGGATGTACAGAAGTTCGTGCGAAAGTCTATCGAAGATGCCTATCGCAAGGAAGCTAAGCAATACCTGCCAGAGCGCGTGAAGTATTTCGCTGATAAGTTTGGATTTGAGTATCAGAACGTGTTCATCAAAAACGCGAAAAGCCGTTGGGGCAGCTGCTCACACACCAACAACATCAACCTGAACCTGCACCTCATGCGCCTGCCAGATGCCCTCTGCGACTATGTAATACTGCATGAGCTGGCACACACAGTAGAGAAGAACCACGGCCCCGGCTTCTGGTCGCTGCTGGATAGCGTATGCGGCAACTCAAAAGCGTTAGACAAAAAGTTGAAAGATTATAGAATCACCATTTTTTAAATAGCCTGCCTATACTACTAACTTTACTACACCTACTATATTTACGATTACAGACAGACAATAGCAGCAGCTAGTGTTAAAGAAATTTTATAGCCTGCCTTAACCGCATAGATGCTGCGTTTCGGCAGGCTATACTTTTACAGTTAGGTTTATGGTGCTACTAACAGGGCTTTTGTTGCAACAGCGTTATTTGTTCATAGCCAAAGTCGAGGATTAGGAGTGTGTGCTTTAGCAATACATCTCCCATACTTGCCAAGCGCAAAAAAAGCGTTGAGAATTTCTTCTCAACGCTTTTCATTTAAGTATGAAATTTAAAATTAGCTAGCCTTCTTTATTGTATGGGTAGCCACAAAGTCAATAAAATCTCCTACAGTGTCAATCGGCACTTCATCCGGAATAGTGATCTGAAAATTCTTCTCCAGCTCCAGGATGATGTCCACCAGGTCTACTGTGTCGAAACCAAAATCTTGAGAAAGGCGCTTTCCGGCTTGCAGACGGTCAGTTGTAATCTCTTTGGTTTTGCTAATGATACGGATAACTTCCGTTTCGATAGCGCTCTCTGTTGTAAGCATAGGATTAAATTGTGTATTCTCTAACTTTACCATTCACGTGGTGCTCGTCTTGAAGCAGTACATTACCACGCTTTCTCTTTGCTATTAATCTATCTTTTACTTTCTCGTTCAGCAGGTACATAACCGGCACTACCAGCAGCGTTACCAAGGTGGCGAAACTAAGGCCGAAGATAATTGTCCAGGCCAAAGGCCCCCAGAACGTTACGCTGTCGCCGCCCAGGAAGAAACCCGCTTCAAACTCTGTAAACAAAGTATAGAAGTTAAGGTTTAAGCCTATTGCCAACGGAATCAGGCCAAGTATGGTGGCCGTTGCCGTAAGCAGCACAGGGTTCAGGCGTGTTTTGCCTGCTTCCACAATAGCTTCTTTTAAACTTCTGCCTTCAGCCAACAGGATATCGGTGAACTCCACAATAAGAATACCGTTCTTTACCACAATACCCGCCAGCGCCACAATACCCACACCTGTCATCACGATGGACACATCCATCCCGAAGATCGAGAAGCCCAGCAGCACCCCGATTATGGAGAACAGCACCTCCGACAGAATAATGAATGGCTTCGACACCGAGTTAAACTGCGTTACCAGGATCAGGAAGATGATAAGGAAAGCCGCTACCAGCGCTAAAACCAGAAACTGACCTGTCTCCTGCTGCTCTTCCTGCTGCCCTCCCATACCTATTTCAAATCCTTCCGGCGTTTCAAAACGCTGCAGTGACTCTTCTATCTGCTGCACTACCTCATTGGCATTGTAGCCATCCAGCACGTTAGACTCCAGCGTTACCACCCGCTTTAGGTCTTTGCGCTTGATACCACCGTATGTGGTGGAGTAATCTATACTTGCCACCGACGACAGCGGGATCTGGCGTACCTGCCCAGAGTTCATATCGCGGTAAGTGATGCGCATGTCCAGCAAGGCATCAATGTTATCACGGTATGGCGCTGCATAACGCACCTGAATCGGGTACTCATCCTCATCTAACTTGAACTTAGAAGCCTCCCTGCCGAAAATTGCCGTGCGTACTTCCTGCCCAATCTGCCCGGTAGAGATACCTTCGCGGTTAGCACGCTCCCGGTTGATATTAATCACAATCTCCGGCTTGCTATCTTCCAGGTCCGACCGCAGCTCCTCGATACCTTCAATACCTTGTTGGTCGATGTACTGCTCTACTTGTTTCGACAAGCTGATTAAATCTGTAAAATCTTCACCGGCAATCTCGATAGAAATTGGTTTTCCCACCGGCGGGCCACTCTGTTCCTGGTCTACTGTGATATCTACACCAGGTGTACCTTTCACATTTTCACGTATTTGCGCCAGATATTCGCTGGTGGATTTCTCTCCCACACGGTCTTTATACTCAACAAAGGCAACGGTAACCTTTCCTTTGTGCGATTGTGCTGTGGTACTGCGGTCATTTTGATCTCCGGCACCTATGGCTACGTTCGAAATAACCGATTCCACATCCGGGTTGTTTTGCCCAATCACACGCTCCACCCGCCGCTCCACTACCTTGGTAACAGAGTCTGTCACGGCCTGGTCTGTACCGACTGGCATGTTGATATAAGTATAAACGAAGTTAGGATCTCCGCTTGGGAAAAACTCCACCTTAGGCGGGTTTATCGCTGTTAGCACAAATGAGAAGATAAGGAGAACGATCACGCCGAAGAAGACAGCGATCGGACGCTTACCCACCAGCATCCAGCGCAGCAGGCGCTCATAGCCGGACATAAAACGCGGCAGCACCTTATGCTGAAACTTATGAATCAGGCTCGTAAACACAAACTTGTTTAACAGCACCAGCAGTACCACCAGCATCAGCAGGTTTGCTGTGCCATACCAGCCCACAATATACCCTACTACAGCTATGGCTAAGGCAATGCCTATGAATACCCAAAAGATGCTGCGCCCTTTAGATGTCGGCTGCTGTGCCCCGTCTTTTTTCATGAAAGAAACAGCAAACACAGGGTTGATCACAAAAGCCACCAACAGAGAAGATACCAGCGTCACAATTAGCGTGATGGGCAGGAAGTACATAAACTCTCCAACTACACCCGGCCAGAAAAGCAACGGAAAGAACGGAGCAATGGTGGTGAGTGTACCTGCCAGTACGGGCACAAACACCTCGCCGGCCGCTGCCTTGGCTGATTTTGTAACGTCCATGCTGGAGTTGTGGTAAATACGGTGTGTGTTTTCAATAACCACAATGGCGTCATCCACCACAATACCCAAAGCCAGCAGGAATGCGAAAAGCACAATCATGTTGAGTGAGTAGCCTGTCATCTGGAACAGCACAAAGGCCACAAACATAGAGATAGGCACTGATAGACCTACAAAGATGGCATTGGTAGTACCCATAAAGAACATGAGTACCAGGGTAACTAAGGCAAAGCCGATGATGATGGTGTTGATCAGGTCGTTCAACGTATGGCGCGTCATCTTCGACTGATCTCCGGTCACCGTAATGTTCAGATCGCCGGGCAGTGTGGTTCCCTGCATCTCTTCTATGGAGGCATGGATTTTATCGGAAGCTTCGATCAGGTTTTCACCGCTACGCTTGATCACATTAAGCGTAATTACCGGTTGGTTGCCCAGGCGCGCATAGCTTTCCTGTTCCTCAAACCCCTCTTTCACCTCGGCAATATCGCGCAGTTTTATATTGGCACCGGCCACTGAGCTAAGCACAATATCACCTATCTTGTTAGGATCTGTATACTGCCCAACCACGCGTACAGAGCGCTTAGCCTCTCCTACGGTTACGTTTCCACCCGATACTGTTACGTTTTCGCGAGCAATGGCATTGGCTATGTCAGCAAAGGTAACCTGTGCTGCCTGCATCTTATAGAGGTCCACGTTTACCTGCACTTCTTTATTCAGAGCACCTACCATGTCCACACGTGTAATTTCTGGAAAACCTTCTATTCGGTCCTGCAGCTCTTCTGAATACTGCTTCAGCTGGTCGAGGCTATAGTTACCGGCTACGTTCACATACATGATCGGCATTTCAGAGAAGTTGACCTCCTGCACATTGGGCTCCTGGTCCAAGTCAGTAGGCAAGTCTGCCCGTGCCTTGTCCACTGCGTCTTTTACCTGCTGCTTTGCCTCTGGCACCTCTATACCGGTATTAAACTCAACCGTGATTAGGGAGAAGTCCTGCACAGAGTTAGAGGTTACTTTTTTAACACCGTTTATAGCCTTTAGCTCTTTCTCAATGGGGCGCGTGACCAGGTTCTCCATATCAGACGGAGAAGTGCCTGGATAAACCGTTGCCACCATTACCGTAGGAATTACAATATCGGGGAAGTTCTCTTTCTGCAAGTTGATATAAGAGAAGATACCCGCCAGCGTAATAATAATGGTAATGATATAGATACTGGTCTTGTTATCAATCGACCAACTGGTTGGCTTGAACTGTTTCATAGTCTTTTCCTTTTAGGCCCTATTTCTGGGTAAGGCTTGTTTCTCCAAACACCACTGGCTGTCCCTCGTTCACGGTTTGGTAACCGGCGGTAATCACGTTGTCGTTTGCCGACAGGCCACTTAGCACTTCCACATTACCGCCGTAACTCATGCCAGTCTTGATTTCCTTGCGTTTGGCCACAAACTGGTTGCCTGCTTTCTGGGCGATATACACGTATTCCGTCTTCTCGTCTTTCTGCACCAGGTTTACCGGCAGTACAATCACATCTTCGTTCTGGTAATCCTGAATGCGCACCACAGCTACCATGTTAGGGCGTAGCGTAATGTCTTTGGTGTTTGTAGGGCGCAGTTCTGCGGTAAAAGTGCGGCTGGTTGGGTTGATATAGCTACTCACCACGTTTACCGTCGTCTCTATTTCCTTGTCAAGATCTGGAAAATATACCACAGCCTTGTCTCCTTTATTTATGCGTGCTTGGTACGCCTCCGACACCTCGGCCACAATTTTACCGCCTTGCAGGTTTACCACCCGGATAATGCCCATGCCTGGTGCCACAGCCTCTCCAGCGTTCGGCACTACCTCATCCACTACGCCGCTTACCGGTGCTTTCACATTGTATTGGTCGCGCTGCTGCTGCAGAGAAGCAAGGCTCCGCTCCAGCGCCTCTTTGTTATTTTTGGCGGTAAGGTACTGCATCTCTGTCCCGATTTTCTGGTTCCAGAGGTTCTGCTGCTTTTCATAAGAAATGCGTGCCAGTTCCAGACGTGTTCTAAGCTCCGCAATGTTCTGCTCCAGCACCTGTGCATCAATGGTCGCCATGGTTTGGCCTTTAGATACCTGATCGCCACGCTGCACCCGCACACCTGTCAGCACACCCGGCACTTTGGCACTCACAAACACGTTTTGGTCGAAATCAACTCTGCCTTGTACTTCCAGGTAATGCCGAAACGTGTCCTGCTCCAGTGTCGCCACCGATACAGGCACCGTCTTTTTTTGAGTGGCTACCGTGTTGCCTTCAGATTTCAGCTCACCCTCCAGGGCAGCTATTTTTTCCTGTAACTCGGTTTGCTGCGCCTTAAGCTCTTTTAACTGTGCTTCCTTGTCTTGGGCGCCGTTGCAAGCTGCAAAGCCCAACAGTACAGCCATGGAAGAGATTGCTATAATTCGTTTCATGTTCAGATTCAATGGAATGATGTTTTTCCGATAGTTTTATTTTGTGAGTAGTGTTCCGGTGGCTCTTGCCAGGTTTACTTTGGCAATCAGCGCATCGTACATGGCTGAGTAGTAGTTGGTTTGTGCCTCGCGTAGATCGGTTTCGGCGGAGACTACTTCCAGGTTTGTGCCTACGCCCTCCTGAAACTTTATTTTAGCCACACGGGCAATCTCCTCTGCCAACACCATGTTTTCCTTGCGGGCATTCAATACATCCAATGCATTGGTAAGCTCGGTTGATGCCTGTGCCAGCTCAAGGTCTATACTTTGGCGGAGTGTCTCAAACCCCAGCTTGGTATTTTCCAGCGCCAGTTTTGACTGCTGAATCAGGTAGTGCTTGCGCAACCCATCGAAAATAGGCAGTTGCAGTTGCACCCCCACAAAGCCATACTCCAGGTAATTGCTTGTTCTGGTGATGTCGCGAAACTCGTTGCTGGCGGCATTATAGCCGTAGCGGGCATTCAGGAAAAGCTTTGGCAGGTAGCCTGCCTTATCAGCCTGTACCTGGAAACCTGCCAGATCGCGTTGTGTCTCCAGGATAGAAAACTCAATGCGGTTGGCGTAGTCAAAGTCCTTCGGGTACAGCTGGCTCATATCTATCTCCACCGCAGCCAGCTCATCCACCAGTAGAACTGGCTGCGCCTGATTCAGGCCCATCTGGAATTTCAGCAGGTTTTCGCTGATCGTCATCAGACGCTTTGTTTTCTGCTGTTCCACCAGTAGGTTGTTGCGCTGCACGCTTAGACGATCCACATCCAGCTTCTCGGCCACCCCGGTTTCAAACATGGTGCTTGTCTGGCTTAGCAGCGTGTCGAGGCGCACCAGGTTCTGCGTGAGCAGTTCCATACGTTCGCTGTTCACCAGCACGCCGTAGTATGCCTTACTTACCTGCTCCGCTACCTCAATCTCGCTTCGCTGCGTATTTTTGCGCGATAATTCCGTGTAGGTGCTGGCTGCTTTCAAACCAATCAGATAGGTGCCATCAAAGAGGAGTTGGCTACCCGTAACGGTGGCATTGCTGGTGTAGGCAGGAGTAAAGGTAACCGGCACAAACGTACCCGGCGCCGGTGCGTTAGGGTTGTCTGGGTCCTGAAAAAACTCTGCCGGCAAAAAGCTCTGCTGTTGAATAAAGTTGTCGCCAGCATCCACGGCGGCATTGATCTGTGGCAAACCTGCTGCTCTGATTTCGCCTACCCGAGCTTTGGCTATTTTCTCCTCGTTGCGGGTAGCCTTTAAACTGGCGCGGTTCTGCAACGCGAAGTTTATACTTTCCTGCAGGCTTAAGCGCAAGGGCTCCTGTGCTCCCTGCGCATAGCCAGTACCCCACAGCACCAGTATAAGCGCTGTCAGGCTAATGTGTTTTTTCATAATTTTATAGATTGGTAGTAGGTAGTGATTATTCTTCTTCGGTTATCTGCTTGTACTCATTTATTAGCTTATGCCCTTTTAGGGTAGCCATACCCAGCATGTAGTGCTCCAGCACTGCCAGTTGGGTGCGGCTTATCTCAAACTGGTGCGGCGGGTAAATATCCTTCCGAAAGATCAACTCAATTAAAGCCAGACGCATGCGGGCCATCACCTCCACATCCAGGTCTTTGCGGTACAGACCTTCGGCCATCCCACGTCGTATGTTTTCCCTCACCTTCTCCAGCATAAAGTTATTTTTGTGCTCCATCCAGAGCTGCCAGGCATCGCCATGGTACTTCTGCAGGTCGTGGAAGATGGAAGGGTGCATATTAGAGAAAACCTCCTTCGTTAGTGTCAGGACCTGGAAGAGCTCGTCTATGGCGTTATCTGCTTTGCTGATGCAACACATACTGTCTTGCTGCACCCGGCTCAGATAATCTGAAGTAGACTCATACACGACCTGATCCTTGTTTTTAAACCACTTGTACAGCGTTTTCTTCGACATAGAAAGGTACT
The DNA here is from genome assembly GCF_042678745.1 of Pontibacter rugosus. Lineage (NCBI taxonomy): Bacteria > Pseudomonadati > Bacteroidota > Cytophagia > Cytophagales > Hymenobacteraceae > Pontibacter > Pontibacter rugosus. The sequence goes on from NZ_JBHTLD010000006.1 coordinate 11,174, forward strand.
GCGCAATATCATCCATCGACACGCTCTTGATGCCGCACTGGCAGAACATCCCGAAGGCGGCCCGCATTATTCTGCACTTAGGTTCTGTTTTTTCTACTGTCTCCATATCCATAAATCGAAGCAAAACTATGGAAACATTTTTCATTTCAAAAGTTTCCATAGTTTTAAAATAATACTGCAGCAAGCTTATTTATAGCTATTTATTTAATAAATACAATTTAAAACAAGAGCTTGGCACAGGCTGTCTCAACAGCTAAAAGAAGCCTAACGGAGGGTAAACACCGATAAACATAGGGCATTTGCTTATGTATAGAAAAGCCGACCTAACAAGAAGAGCAGGTATACAGGAGAGAATATAGCAGCAGAATTATACTTATTTTTTTTGCTTCAGATGCCCAGCACAGCTCTTAACTTAGTATAACCGCTGCGGCTTAAGGGAACGCGTATTCCATTTTTTAATAGAGCGACATGGGCATCTTTTTCTAACGGCTCTATGCGGGTAAGCTGTGCGAGAGGGATAAGGTAAGAGCGATGCACGCGCACAAACTGCTTAGGGTCCAGCACACGCTCATAGTAGTTCATGGTCTTCTTCTTCAGGAAGAGGCCATCGGGTGTGTGCACCTTTATATAATCATCATAAGCCTCTAAGTAAAGTACATCCTTTACAGGTATGATGCGGATATCGTTGGCGGCTTTTACCACAATGCGCAGTTGCTCCTCGGGTTGCTTGGCAGGCACTTCGCTTAGGCCTGTAGCCTTGTTTTCAGAAGAACTTATACTTTGCTTCTCCAGCCACTTCTTTACGGCAGCATCAAAGCGCTCCTGGCTAAAGGGCTTCAGCAAATAATCTACCGCGTTGGTTTCAAAAGCTTTCAGGGCATATTCATCAAAGGCTGTGGTGAAAATAACGCCCGGAGCTTGCTCAACCAGCTCCAGCATCTCGAAGCCGTTTATCTTGGGCATCTGGATATCTAGGAAAATCAGGTCGGGCTGGTGCTGCATGATGGCTTTGACGCCTGCAAAACCGTCACCACACTCCTGCACCACCTCTATATCAGTATACCGCTGCAGGTACTCTACCACAATGCTACGGGCTAGTGGCTCATCATCTATTACTAAACATTTAATCATAGTTTTGTGGGATTTTGATGCTGGTGATAAATTGATCTTCCTGTTGCTGTGTCTGCAGCAAGTCGTGGCGGGCATAGAGCAAGTACAGGCGGCGCTGCACAGAGCTTAGGCCGAAGCCCGTGCCAAGCTGTGGCTGCGCGGTGGCGGGGTCGTAAGGGTTTTGTATCTGCAGGTGCAGGTGGTGGTCTTGTGCAGTGGCTTTTATACTTATGATAGTGTCACCGATAGTATCGTAGAGGCCAAACTTGATGGCATTCTCTACCACTGGCTGTAGCAGTAGCGCCGGCAGGCGCATGTTCATCGTTTCGTTTTGTACTTCAATGGCAGTTTGCAGGCGGTGTCCGAAGCGAACCTTCTCAATTTCTAAGTATAACTCCAGGTGCTGCAACTCATCGGACAGGCTTACCTGCTGCTGGTCTTCTTTGCGCAGGGTGCCCCGCAGGAAGTCAGAGAGCTGCATGATCATGTTGCGTGCCTGCTCCGGCCTTGCCCCTACCAATGCACTGATGGAATTGAGGCTGTTGAACAGGAAGTGTGGCTGCAGCTGCTGCCGTAACGTATGAAGTTCGGCTTCGCGGGCCATTTTCTCAGTATCGGCTTTGCGGGCCTCGTCCTTCTGGCGCTCTTTTGTATAGAACCACATCCAGTTAAGGAGCAACACAAGCAATATCATCAGCCACCCAAAAAGAATGCGCACCTGCAGTGTGGTAGCCACAAAGGCTAAGTATACTTCATCAGCTTTAAATAACCGGCTTGTTATAAAGTTGAATAAGAGTACACTAATGCCTGCAAGGCCTAGGCTCCACCCAAACAGGTATGCTGCCTGTTTCATGTTGGGTTGATAGTAGCGCAGGCCTGTACCCATGGCATAGCCACCTCCAACCAATAGCACGTTGGTGAGTAACGCATCCGCGACAGCTGTACCTATAGGCAACCCTACAGACCATAGCAACCACGTTTGGACAGCAGCCCATAGTAGTGCCCAGCCAAGGTATATAAGTATAATGCGTAGCGGGTACATAGGCTCGGCAACTTAGTAACTCTTAATCTGCAGGCCTCCAAAGAGTGAAGTACCTCTTAAGATGATTGCTTTGTTTGGATCATAGCCGCCAGGCAGCACAGGGCGTTTATCATCGATACCGCCAAGTATGGCAACCATTTCTGACTTTACTTCCCAATGTGGTGGTATAATAAGCGTAGTGCCCCCGAATATCTGCGTTGCTTCTAGCACAACGGGGTGCTGCATATCTGCCTGGCTCAGGTTGAGTTCGGTGCCCCCGAATACGCTCACCACCTCGCCTCCTTTAAAATTTTTTGATACGATGTTTTTTTTAATGCCACCAAGTATGGCTGTTACATCTACCACTTCTTCAGAGGATGCACTGTTACTTGCTGCATACCCCGTGCTAAAATTCTGGTTTTGCAACGGTGATGGTTCTGATGCCACAGACGCTGTTGCTACTGTTTTCTTACTTCTGAAACGCCTGGGATAATCTCGTCGAGGCTTCAACATCACCCAAAGTCCTATACCTATCAATATTATCGGCCAGAAGTAAATGTGCATATCGAAGTTATCAATTAGGTCGTCTGCCAGAAAGATGGAGCCAATCAGCACCAGAATGATCCAGCCAGGCTTTTGGAAACTGTGCTTGAAGCCAAGGAACAAGCCAATCACAATCAGCAGCACTTCCCAGGAGAAGACCCAATAAGGCAAAAACAGCAGATTAAGCTTTGCCAGCAGTATAATAATACCCACTGCAACTAAGAGCATGCCTGCCATTACTTTGCCGCTACCATTCCCTCTCGGGCTCTCCCAGTGGCTATCGTAGTTGCTGTTTGGGGTTTGCTTTTGATTTTCCATAGTGTGTTTTGATTAAGTTTATGCTCAAAAGTACAGCAATCAAGCCCGCAGGTCTATAGCAGATAGGCAGGTTCGGGAAAGAAGTCGGTGAACTGTAGGTTTGCGTCGGTAAACTACGAAGTATATAGTGATTGTGCAATTTACCGATAGAGCATGATTAAAAGTTAGAAAGCTATACCTGTTCCTTATTTGGTATCCAAGCTGGTGCAAGTCTTCAGACTTGAATCTTACTATGGTGTTGAGTTTACATCTTAACTGGCCTGAAAAGCCATACCTAATACAGCCTTGGCTATACTTAATAATTCCACGATCTCTACTGATGCATCTTCACCCAGGCTATTCTTTCTAGTTTCCGTTCATCCTCCAGCTCCCATATACCTACTGTTTCACCTTCTGCCTTGTAGCGCTCAAGCCCGCGAGGGCTCGTCCTGGGGGGAGGGGCCCTCTTACTCGTGCCTCGGGCTGCCTCACTCCGTTCGTCACCGGAAACTCTCGAGGCGCTCCATCCAAGGACTGGAAACATTCAGGCAGCTAAGGCTAACGGAGCTTCAGTCACTTGCGTACCAACACAGAATTACCTAACTAGAAGGCAGAATGCGCCAATTTATTATCTTTGCGTATTATGGTGGAGAACATACAACAAGTAGCCCAAGAGATAGAAGCAGCACAATTGACCAATGCTGCCGAACTGGAACAATTCCGCATTGCCTACATTGGCCGCAAAGGCCGCATTGCCGATCTGTTTGATAACCTGAAGCAAGTAGCACCGGAGCAGCGCCGCGAGGTAGGCCAGCAGCTAAATATGCTTAAAAACCGTGCCCAGGAGCGCTTTGACCAGGCACAGGAACAGCTAAACAATAGCGCAGACACAGCTGGCGACAACAGCTTCGACTTTACACTACCAACTATACCTAACACACTAGGCACACGTCACCCACTTTCGCTGGTGCGCCAGGAGATTGTGCGCATTTTTGAGCGAATCGGCTTTAATGTAGCTGAAGGCCCGGAGATGGAAGATGACTGGCACAATTTCTCTGCTCTTAACTTTCCGGAAAATCACCCGGCCCGCGAGATGCAGGACACGTTCTTCCTGAGTGAGGACAAAGAGAGATTGCTTCGCACCCATACTTCTACCGTACAAGTGCGCTTGATGGAGAACAACCAACCGCCGCTGCGCAGCATTATGCCGGGCCGCGTGTATCGTAACGAAGCCATTTCGGCGCGTGCACATATGGTATTCCACCAGGTAGAAGGCCTATACGTAAACAAAGGCGTCAGCTTTAAAGACCTGAAAGAGACACTGTATTACTTTGCAAAAGAAATGTTCGGGCAGGACACGCAGATTCGTTTCCGTCCGTCGTTTTTCCCTTTCACAGAGCCAAGCGCCGAAATTGATATTACCTGCTTTATTTGCAAAGGCGAAGGCTGTAACATCTGCAAAGGCAGTGGCTGGGTAGAAATAGGCGGCTCTGGTATGGTAGACCCTGCTGTACTTCAAAGCTCTGGCATTGATCCGGAAGTATACTCTGGGTTTGCCTTTGGAATGGGTATTGAGCGTATCACCATGCTGAAGTACCAGATAAAGGATCTGCGCCTCTTCACTGAAAACGATGTGCGCTTCCTGCGCCAGTTTGAGGGTGTGATTTAGGAATACTGAATGACTGCATAACTGAATTTTAGATAAACAGTTAACTGGATGAGTGAATGTTTTGCCGTACTAGTATAGCAGAGCATTCACTCATCCTTTTTAAAGAAACTTAAGCTATGAAATTAGAGGATATCAAAACCATAGGTATAGTTGGTGCCGGCACCATGGGGCAAGGCATTGCGCAAATTTGTGCACAGGCAGGCTACAAAACCATTCTGTTCGACATCAACGGGCAGGTGCTGGAGAAAGCGCAGCAAACCACCATCAAGAATCTGGACAAAGGTATTGAGCGTGGCAAAGTAACCGAAGCCGAAAAAGCGGCAGCTTTGGCTAACCTAACTTATACCGGCGACACGCTGCAGCTAAGCTGTGATGTGATCATAGAGGCCGTAGTAGAGCGCCTGGAGGTAAAGCAAAGTATTTTTAGTGAATTGGCCAGCATCAATACACCAGATACCATACTTGCCTCCAATACTTCTTCTATCCCGATTACACAGATTGCAGCGGCCATTCCTAATCCTGAGCGCGTAGTAGGCATGCATTTCTTTAACCCCGCTCATATTATGAAGCTGGTAGAGGTAATCTCAGGCGCAACCACTTCTCCTGCCGTTGCCGAAACCATAAAGGAACTAGCCGAGAAGCTGGAGAAGACAGCCGTAATGGCTAAAGACTCTCCTGGCTTTATCGTGAACCGTGTGGCACGTCATTTCTATGTAGAAGGGCTGAAACTGCTGGAGGAAGGCGTAGCCGATGTAGAAACCATTGATAAGCTGATGCAGGCCAGCGGTTTTAAGATGGGCCCTTTTGAACTCATGGATCTGATTGGTGTTGATACTAATTATTCAGTAACCACCTCCATGTTCGAGGCTTTCCATTACGACGCTAAATTCAGACCAAGCCGCATACAGCAGCAAAAGGTGGATGCAGGACACCACGGCCGCAAATCAGGCAAAGGCTTTTATACTTATGAGAAGTAGGCGCTGGCCGCTGCTTCTGGTCCTGCTGGCCATACTTAGCACCTCCTGCAAAGACAGCAGCAATAGCCCTATCATTCCTAATGTACCTGTAAATGCGCAGATACAGGTAAACAGCCAGCTATACCCGGAGCTACGCCAGGATGGTGGATTTGCTTACCTCCCAGAGGGCTATAAAGGAATTATGGTAATACGCCAGAATGCCAACAACTATACTGCATTTGAGCGTGCCTGCCCCTACGATCCTACCAACGATTGTGAGCTGGAAGTAGACCAGTCGCGGCTGTATATTACAGATCCCTGCTGCGGTTCTCAGTTTAACTTACAAGGGCAGGTAATTGGAGGTCCTGCTATCTCAGCCTTGCGGCAGTACAGAACATCACTTGTCGCCTCTACCCTATACATTACCAACTAAATTTTTATTATTGATTTTCAGTAGATTAAATATTTATTCAAGTTTTTTTTGCGCCAGTACTTGCGTATTAAGCATAGCCGCCGTAATATTGCATCATCAAACGACAAGGAATTGTCTAAGATAACAGAAAATTCCTCCTTAGCTCAGTTGGTTAGAGCACATGACTGTTAATCATGGGGTCCCTGGTTCGAGCCCAGGAGGGGGAGCTTTAGAATCAGCCACTTACAGGTAAAACTGTTAAGTGGCTTTTTTTATGTGCACACAATTTGCTCACAGATTCCTCGGTTTTTAGGCTTTGCTGCTCTTCCTTTACTCGTTCATTCCCTCGATCATTTCATTTGGGCTTGAAGTTTCCAAGTCATTTCGCACCAGCTGTATGCTTGGGTAGTCTCAAACTTATCTTCGCCGCCGCAATCAAAGCTTGCGTCTCCTCCCTCATTCTCTGCCACAACCACCCCTACGGCAACACCAAACCAAGCGCGGCAGACCTGCAGCTCATAAAGAAAGTTAAACAAGGTGGGGAACTGCTTGGCATAGTTGTACTGAACCACATCATCCTTACAGATGAAACACACTACTCTATGGCAGATAAACGGCTCTTGTAGCCCTTTCTGTTTTCCTTGCAGTAGATAAACAGACAGAACACCTCTCCGTGCCCTTAGCCGATAAGCCTATTTATGTTCATCAGGAGCACTTTTTGGAAGGAGTTCAATTGAGAAGGGATGAGGGGAATAGTGATGAAAGAGCAGATGGAAGCCTTTTACCGAAAAGCGGCTAGGGCTTTAGGTTTGCTTTATTTACAATGGACTTAATTTGATTGTCTAGTTTGGAAGCGCTCTGTTGCAGCATGGTAATGAATCGATGAGCTTCATGGTCTTTATGAATCGCTTTTTCTAACATAGAAACAAGGCCCAGAATGTTGGCTAAGGGAGCCCGGACCAGATGAGACTGATCGAAGGATACTTCTCGCAAAGCTTTAGACTTGAGTTTATTATCTTCTTCTGCCTTGTTTCTTCTTAAGAGAAGCTCTTTTTCATACTTCTGTCGATCTTCTACTTTAAAAATAATAGCATGGATGATTTCCCCTTCACCCGCTTTACTATCAACTGCTACTCCGTTAAACAAACAGGAGAAAGCGCCTTTCGAAGTTTGAATATTTAAATTAATCTCCTTTACTTCCTTGTGCATTTTCAGGATCGGCTGCACGAAAAGCTCATAGTACATGACGCCTGCTTTATCTAAGAAGTCAGTCATCTTTTTAGCCGCTATTTCTTCATCATTGACACCAAGCCATTTTAGCAAAGTTTGATTTGCATAAATAATCTGACCATTCATCTTAAAGGTTAACAAGCCGCAGGGAGCAGTGTCATATAAAAACTTGTAATCCATGAGATCGTCTCCAGGCTCTTTTTCCATGAAAGTGTTATTAATCGAAATCAATATAGGCACTAATAGCTGCAATTACTTCTTCCGGAGCACTCAAGTGGGGGCAGTGACCGGTAGCTTTCAAGATTTTCAACGTATTCCCTTTCGCTTTCTTCTCCAAGTAATACCCTACTGCTAAAGGAGCTAAAATATCCTCAGAACATTGTAAGGTAAGGCTCTCAGTTTGAAGTTTCTCCAAATCAGCTCGATTATCAGACAGGAAAGTTACACGAGCAAATTCCTTCGCAATATCCGGATCAGTGGCGCAAAAATTTTCAACCAATTCTTCCCCTAGTTCCGGTCTGTCCCAATTCCCCATAACCTGCGGCGCTAAAAAGCTAGACCAGCCCAGGTAGTTACTATCCATCAATTCTAACAGATTGTTCAAGTCTTCTCTCTCCAAGCCCCCTATATACTCTTCATCATTTATATAACATGGCGAAGGAGTTATAAAAATCAACTTACTAAAATAAGAAGGTTGTGCTATTGCTGCTTTCACTCCTATCATAGTACTTACGGAATGTCCGATATAAAGCGCATTTTTAATATTCAATGCTTCTAAAATTTCCAGAACATCTGTTGCATAACCATCTAAGGAACTATACCTTTTGGAGTCGTAAGCACTCAAATCGGATTGTCCTGACCCTACAAAATCAAAAAGAATCAGTTTAAATTTCGTCTGATATGCGGCCACTAAATGCCGTCATACATTCTGGCTGCATCCAAATCCATGGGCTAAAATAATTGCTCTATCTCCTTGGCCAATTGTGCGAACATTATTTCGTTTGATAACGTCTGTCATTCTATAATAAGGTTAAAAAATGGCAATCAGGCGCGCAGGATGTTTTGGATTTTGTACATGTATTGCGGCTGCAGCTCGGAAGTATTCTTTTTTATAAAACAGTCGCAGCCTCTTTTATTGAGGACTTAGTGTTATGACACAAATGTACCACGAAACGTTACGTATTACAATTTTTTAGGATAATTTTTAGAAACAGGAGCAAAGGTTTCCGCTAAAGATTTTTCACAAAGCTCCTTCAGAGGGGCATGAATAGAGCAAGTTGTTCTGTTTGCCTTTTTGGAAAAGTGGGGCTATGCACTAGAGAGCTTTGCAATAATCTAAGCTCTCTAGTGCATAGCCCCTGGAGAAGCTAACTCCTCTCTTTAATGGAGACAAGCACGCACTCCCTGATCTTGTCCTGCTATAGGTTAACACAGAATTGACCGAAGTGAAGGAAAGAGCAGTAAGAGAAAGTATGGCAGCCGAATACCTCCCCTAGTTTGAGGTGAGCTACCTTGAACTAGGGGAGAAAAACGGTGTGCTACTGCTCTTTTAACTGGAGTTCTAAAGCAGGTTGTTTTGATTGGCTCAGAGTTGCTTCCTATAGTTACAAACATGCTAAATACTAGGTTCGTACCTTGTGGCCTGCAACGGCATAGTAAAGTATAAACAGGTAACATGGCACCATCAGCCAGTAGGCATCCTGTGCATTATATGTATCAGCCAGGTAACCGTAGATTAGCGGCAAAACAGCCCCACCCGCTATTCCCATAATCATCAGCGAAGAACCTATTTTCGTGAAGCGCCCTAAGTCCGCGATGGCAAGGGGCCAGATAGCTGGCCACATAAGGGAGTTGGCGAGCCCCAACAGCGAAATGAACAGCACCGAGTAATACCCGTGCGACAGTATGGCGGCTATCACAAACACAAATCCTAAAACGGCTGATACCTGCAGCGCCTTCTCCTGCTTAATGTAACGGGGAATAGCCACGATCCCTAACAGATAGCCCACAATCATAGCCCCTAATGTAAAGGAGGTAAAGAACTTTGCAGTAGACAGGGCAATGCCCTGGGAGGCGCCGTAGCTGATAATCGTGTCTCCGGCCATTACCTCAACCCCTACATACAGAAACATGGTGAGGGCCCCTAACAGTAGGTGCGGAAACTGGAAAACGTTTTTCTTGCCCGTATTGGCAGCAGCTACTGCCTCATCTTCCTGGTCTAAGTCAACTTCTGGCAGAGATGAATAATACACCATTACAGCCAAAGCAACCAGCACGCCCGTTATGATCAGGTAAGGGACAATCACGCGTTCTGCCAGCGCATTAAGCGCTGCGGCTTTCTGTGCGACATCCATACTTCCGATCTGCTCCTGAATAACATCGGCGTTGGTCAGTACAACGGCACCAAGTATGATTGGCGCTAGCATGCCCGCTACTTTGTTGCAGATACCCATTATACTTATTCGCTTGGCGGCACTATCACGAGGGCCAAGTATGGTGATGTAGGGATTAGAGGCTGATTGCAACACTGCCAGTCCTGTTCCCTGCACAAACAACCCAAGCAGGAAGAGCCAGTACGTACGTGTTAGCGCAGCGGGTATGAAGATGGAAGCGCCTATCGCCATAATGAACAATCCCAAAGACATTCCATTTTTAAAACCAGTTAGTTTCAGTACCCAGGCCGAGGGGATGGCCATTACTAAATAAGAGATGTAAAAGGCAAAAGCCACCAGGTAAGACTCAAAGTTGTTGAGTTCACAGGCAATCTTCAGGTAAGGTATCAGCACTGAATTCAGCCAGGTTACAAAGCCGAAAATAAAGAACAGCGCACCAATAATTATGATTGACCGAAGGTAATGGCCAGGCTCTTTAACGTGTGTTGTACTGCTACTCTCAGTCAAAGCTACTTTAGTCATTTATGTCTGGATTTAGTTGCGTAAATAAGTTACACCTCACTTTAAGAGGAGCTGAGATGCGTCTGCTCCGGCTTTGCAGGAACAAGTATGAATGTCAGGAGAGAACAGCACCAAGCCCTTCACTACTCCACTGTCAGTTCATCGACCATGAGCCATGCCTTCTGCCCGGCAGAGGGGTACTTCTCCGGGCTGATGCCCACGTTGCGGGCCGTCACCTTGATGTAGCGCGCCTTGGTCGCCGGGATCTCCGCCACCACGGCCTTGCGCAGGATGCCCTCCTCCTCGTTGGGCTTCTCGATCACCTTCACCGTCCTGTAGTTTTTGCCGTCCTCTGACACCGCATACTCCACCTGCGCGGGCAGGAACACGCGGTAGCCGATGTGCTGAAAGTAGGAGCTGCTGATCCTGCTCACGGGCTGCACCTGCTGCAGGTCGATCACCGCCTCCAGGTCTTCCCCTAGCAGGCCCAGCCATTGGCCGTCGTACTGGTCGGTGGTGCCGTGAAGGCCGTTCACAAGTATGGCAGGCGCCGCGAAGCTGGAGTGCGGGGCGTTTTTCAGGCTTACCTGCTGGTTCAGGGCCTTCGTCGCGTCGAACACCTCCGTCGTCACCTGGCCTACTAGTTTTCCATCTACAAAAGAACCGGCCTTGATCACAGCGGCTTTTTCTACCTCAAATGGGTTGCTATCCTTGGGCGACCTGCTTGTTGGCGTGGAGCCATCCAAAGTATAGTGAATGTCCGTGCCGGCCGCGTCCGTTTCGAACGTCACGGTGGCTGCGTTGCGCTTGGCATCCAGTGTCAGTTGCTGGCGCACCTGGAAGACGCTCCTTGCGTAGTTCACCCCCAGTGCATCGTAGCGCTGGTACTGCCGCCGCATGCGCTGCTTAAAGTTCTCCCAGTTCTTGAGCTTCGCCGGTGTCCAGAGCACTTCCGATAGCGCTGCGATGCGCGGGAACACCATGTACTGCACATGCTCCTCGGTCGCGATGTACTCGGTCCACAGATTTGCCTGGGCACCCAGGATGTACTTCCGCTCCGCCTCGGTGAGTTCTGCCGGCGTGGGCTCAAAGGCGTACACTTTCGACAGCGGGCTGTAGCCGTGGATGGTGACAGGCTCCAGCGCGCGCGCGCCCTGGTAGTGATCGAAGTAGAGGTGGGTGCCCGGGGTCATCACCACGCCGTGCTTCTGCTTGGCTGCCGCGATGCCGCCCTTGGTGCCCCGCCAGCTCATCACCGTGGCGTTCGGTGCCAGGCCGCCCTCCAGGATCTCGTCCCAGCCGATGATCCGGCGGCCCCTGGCGTTCACGAACTTCTCCATGCGCTGCACGAAATAGCTCTGCAGCTCGTGCTCGTCCTTCAGGCCCTCCTGCGCCATGCGCCGCTGACATTTGGGGCACTCCTTCCAGCGGTCCTTGGGGCTCTCGTCGCCCCCGATGTGGATGTACTCGCTCGGAAACAGCGCCATCACCTCCGTGAGCACATCCTCCAGAAAAGTAAAGGTCTGCTCATTTCCGGAGCAGAACACATCCTTAAAAATTCCCCACTTCGACTCGACGTGAAAGGGGCCGCCGGTGCAGGAAAGCTCCGGATACGCGGCGAGTGCCGCCACCGCGTGTCCCGGCATTTCAATCTCGGGCACCACCGTGATGTAGCGCTCCTGCGCGTACCGCACCACCTCCTTTATCTGCTCCTGGGTGTAGAAGCCACCGTGGCGCTCGTTGTCGTAGGTCTGGGGCAGGTCCCAGTAGTGGCCGATGAGGGTGCTGTCGCGCCAGGCGCCCACCTCCGTCAGCTTCGGGTGCTTCTTTATCTCGATGCGCCAGCCCTGGTCGTCGGTCAGGTGCCAGTGGAAGGTGTTGAGCTTGTGCATGGCCAGGTAGTCGATGTACTCCTTGACGAAGGCCACGGGGAAGAAGTGGCGCGTGACGTCCAGGTGCATGCCGCGCCACCCGTAGCGGGGCTTGTCGGCGATGCTGACGGCGGGCAGGGCCACCGGCGCTTTGGTGGGCGCGGGCGGCAGCAGCTGCCGTAGTGTCTGCGTGCCCCAGAAAAGCCCGTTGGGCTTGTTGGCGGCAAGTATGACCCTGTCCGGCGACACCTCCAGCGTGTAGCCTTCCCTGCCGAGCGTGTCGGGGGTGGGGGTGAGGGCAAGCTGGATGATGTTCTTTGCTTTGGCGGGTGCCTTCTTCTCCACCACCTGCGGCTGCACTCCGGTGGCCGCTGCTATACTTGCGGCCAGCTTGTCGGCAATGCCCCGCAGCTCGGCGTTCTTTGCCGGCACATGGATCTTCGTCTCCCCATCAAGTATAAACTGCCCCTGCTTTGGGGCAAGGTGCTGCGGCTTTGGTACAACGGAAATAGGAACGCTGCTTTGTGCACAGGCAGGGAACACTGCTGCCATAGAACTAACAGCACCAACCAAAAGGGCAATAACTATACATTTGATCTTCATCACAAGGGTTTTAGATACGCTCTAACAAGTAAGCAAGTGCCGCAAAGCTTGCTGCAGCTCCTAAGGGCTCTCCTCGCCATAGGGGTTATTCACCAAAGAAGAACTTTACTCAAACTTCCAGCGCACAAATGCCTCCATAGCCTCATATTCGGCCAAACCAAGTTTATGGTAGCATCGTGCTGTTTCGCTCGTTCGCTCTTCGGCTCTGACCCAAAACTCGCGCGAGTCGTCCCCAGGAAAAACAGGCGTATCCTTCTGCGACTGGTGCTTGAAAATAGCATGGCGTTTGCGCATCACCTCCTGCGGCGAGAGCGGCACGGCCATCTCCACCTCATGTGTCTCGAATTCGTGCCAGGCCCCGCGGTACAGCCACAGCCAGCAGTCTTTCGCCCACTCTTCTGTTTCGCGCAGGCGGGTGATGGCCTGCAAGATGATATCGAAACATACCTTATGCGTTCCGTGTGGATCTGCAAAGTCACCGGCAGCAAATATCTGCTGTGGTTTCACCTGCTGCAGCAATTCCACCGTCTGCTGTATGTCATCGGCAAAGTCTGTTACCTTCTGCTCCTTAGCCCGCTCATAAAAAGGCAGGTTCATGAAATGAATGTGATCGTCAGCAAGCCCCGCAAACCTGGCACCCGCAGTGGCCTCTCCTTTTCTGATAAGGCCTTTCACAACGCGTATCTCTTTTATGTCGGGCTGATTTGGCTGCTTTTGGTTTAGGAAGCTTCTCATTTTATCGTACAGTTCCTCCAGTTCCTGCGTGTCCTTGCCCTGTGACTTGTTGAAGTCAATCGTAAATTCCACAAACCGTAGGGTCTCCTCATCCCACACTGCCGTATTCCCCGAAGTTTGGTAGGCCACGTGCACATCATGCCCCTGATCCACAAGGCGGATGAACGTCCCCCCCATGGAAATGACATCATCATCAGGGTGCGGCGCGAAAATAATGGAGTGCTTGCGTGCCGGCGCTGCCCGTTCCGGCCGGTTAGAGTCGTCGGCCCCCGGCTTGCCGCCTGGCCAACCGGTAATGGTACGCTGCACTTGATTAAAGATATCAATGTTTATATCATATACAGGGCCTTTCTCTGTCGCCAGCTGCGCCATGCCATGGTTGTTATAATTCTCTTCCGTTAGCTTCAGTATAGGCTTGCCCACTCTGTTTGAAAGCCAGATAACGGCCTTCTTTATCAGCTTTTCGTCCCACACGCAGTCCTTCACCAACCACGGCGTATCGAAACGCGTGAGACTGGCCGCCGCATCTTGGTCCAGCACAAACTCTACATTATCAGACAACTGCAGGTAAGTAGCCGGCACATCGGAGGAGGTTTCCCCCTCTACCGCTTTCTTGATGATAGGCGCTTTTTTCCCGCTCCAAGCCATCAGAATGATTTCACGGGCTTTGAAGATGGTGCCTATACCCATCGTGATCGCCTTGCGAGGCACGTTTTCTTTGCCCCCGAAATCCCTGGACGCATCGCGGCGCGTCATCTCATCCAGCGTTACCAGGCGCGTGCCCGAGTTAGGGGCAGAACCCGGCTCGTTGAAGCCGATGTGGCCTGTACGACCGATACCCAACAACTGCAGATCCAGCCCGCCGAAGGAGGTGATCTTTTGCTCGTAGGCCAGGCAATAGGCATGTATCTGATCCTGCTCCAGTGTGCCGTCCGGTATATGCACGTTGGCCATGTCAATGTCCACGTGGTTGAAGAGGTTCTCTTTCATGAAAGTGACATAGCTTTGCTCTGCCGTCGGCTGCATAGGATAGTACTCATCCAGGTTGAAGGTTACTACATTTGCAAAGCTTAAACCCTCTTCCTGGTGCATACGCACTAGTTCCCGATACACTCCGATAGGTGTTACACCCGTGGCAAGCCCTAGCACCGCGCGCTCTCCCCTCGACTGCTTGTCACGTATTAAGTCGGCTATACGGTTTGCCACTTTTATTGCGGCAACGTGCTGGTCAGGGTAAACAGAGACCGGAAGCTTTTCAAATCGCGTCTCTTCCAATAAGTTTAATCGGGCCATAGTTTTTTAATTCAGTGTTGTTTTATTCTAGATGATATTGCTTCGATATAAATTACAAGCCTCTGACAGGAGCACTTGGGCAAGCCTGGAAAACCAGCAACCTTGTCAGGAAATCTACTAAGATTAAGGGTAATACGCACTACCTCAACCTGCTCCAGCGAGGCCTTTTCCTAAAAGAGCAAGGCTTCACGTTTGGATTTCTGGTTCAATAATGTTTGTAGCTCCCCTCTAGATGCTAGCGGCAACCTGGGTCTTGCTATACTCCGCTCGCACCCTTTCTCACCCTACGCCATACTATAGCTACAGCACCTCCCTGTTTCTACCTGCCTCCTGTACACGAATCTGCTGCACGATGCCAATATTGCTTTTTTTTGCGGGATTGTAAAAAAATAACGCAAATAAAAAACAACTCAAGTGATTTCTATTAAATTGCAGTATATCTGCTACATTAACCTAAACATTTTGAAAAAGATACTTTTTAACGCTTTTGGGCTCCTTGTCCTGATAACGCTAAGTCTACAGTTTAGTCTTCAAGCTCAAAATAATACCGCAGAATACCGCAAAACCGGCCGGAGCTCCGTCGAGAAAGCGGCAGCCCGTGTCTTCAACCCGGCCACCGACCCTCCCTTCCTGGGGGCGAGCCAGGCGTGGGCGGACTCGGTGCTAAGCACGCTCTCGGAGGAGGAGCGCATCGCCCAGCTGATCATGATCCCGGTGTACTCCAACAAAAACCAGGCGCACGTGGACTCCATCAGCCAACTGGTGCAGAAGTACAAGGTGGGCGGCCTGATCTTCTTCCAGGGCGGGCCGGTGCGGCAGGCACACATGACAAACCGCTACCAGAGGGAAAGCCGGGTGCCGCTGATGGTGAGCATAGACGCCGAGTGGGGCCTTGCCATGCGCCTGGACAGCACCACCAGGTTCCCCTACCAGATGGCGCTCGGCGGCATTGAGGACGAGCAACTGATTTATGAAATGGGGGCGGAGATAGCGCGCCAGAGCCGCCGCCTGGGGGTGCACGTGAACTTCGCCCCGGTGGTGGACGTCAACAACAACGCCAACAACCCGGTGATCGGCTTCCGCTCCTTCGGGGAGGACAAGCACAACGTGACCCGCAAGGCCATGGCCTACATGCGCGGCATGCAGGACAACGGGGTGCTGGCCAACGCCAAGCACTTCCCGGGCCACGGCGACACCAACGTCGACTCGCACTACGGCCTGCCGGTGATCCACTTCTCCAGGCTCCGCCTCGACTCGGTGGAGCTCTACCCGTTCCGCCAGCTGATGAAGAACGGCCTGGGCAGCCTGATGGTGGCGCACATGAACATACCGGTGCTGGATAACACACCTAACCTGGCTTCTACTTTGTCTAAACCTATCGTAACTGATTTACTAAAGAAGGAGATGAAGTATGAGGGGCTTGTATTTACGGATGCCTTGAATATGCAGGGCGTGGCCAAGTTCTACCCGCCGGGCGTGGTGGACGTGAAGGCGCTGCTGGCCGGAAACGACGTGCTGCTGAACACGATGGACGTGGGCACCACCATCTCCGAAGTGAAGAAGGCGATCGCCAACGGGGAGATCACGCAGGAGGAAATAGACACCCGCGTAAGGAAAGTGCTGGCCGCCAAGCAGTGGCTGGGGCTGGACAAGTGGCAGCCGATCGAAACCAAAAACCTGATCGCGGACCTGAACAACCCGCACGCCGAGTACCTCAACCAGCAACTGGTGGAGGCCTCGCTCACGCTGCTGCGCAACAGGCGGAGCATCCTGCCGCTGCAGCGCATAGATACTTTGAAGGTGGCGGCTCTGGCCATCGGCACCAAAGAGGAAACAGCCTTTCAGCGCGGCCTCGCCCGCTACACGCGGGTGGACACCTTCTTCCTCTCGCCCACGGCAAGCATAGCCGAGCTGGAGGCGCTGAAAGAAAAGCTACAGCCCTACAACCTGGTAGTGGCGGGCATGCACAAGCTCAACCTGAAGGCGGGCGGCAGCGGCTTCGGCGTCACCGCCGAGATGAACCTGTTCCTCAAGGACCTGATCCGCTCCAAGCCGACGGTGGTGGGCGTGTTCGGCAACGTGTACAGCCTGGCTCACCTGGAGGGGCTGGAGAGGGCCGACGCCGTGATCGCCGCCTACCAGGAGACGGACCTGGCCCAGGACGTGGCCTCGCAGCTGGTCTTCGGCGGCGTGGGGGCGAAGGGGAGGCTGCCGGTCACCGTATCGGGCGCCTTCAAAGTGGGGGACGGCCTGAAGACACAGGCGGGCCTGCGCTTTGCCTACACCCAGCCCGAGGCGGTGGGGATAAAGGCCGCGGACCTGGCGGGCATCGACTCGCTGGTGGCGCAGGCGATGGCGCAGGGCGCCACGCCCGGCGCGCAGGTGCTGGTGGCCAAGGACGGCAAGGTGTTTTACCACAAGGCCTTCGGCAACCACACGTATGCGCAGGAGCAGCCCGTGCAGCTCACCGACCTGTACGACCTTGCCTCGGTGACCAAGATCAGCACCTCGCTGGCCGCCTTCATGAGACTGGCGGGGGAGGGGCGCTTTGACGTGGACCGCACGCTGGGCGAATACCTGCCGATGATGCAGGGCTCCAACAAGGCAAACCTGAAGTACCGCGATATCCTCACGCACCAGGCGCGGCTGCAGGCCTGGATTCCGTTCTGGAAGGAGACCGTGAAGAAGAACGGCAAATTTAAGTGGGCCACCTTCAAGGCAGACTCATCGCGCCGCTTCCCCATCAGGGTGGCAGACAACCTGTACATCCACCGGAAGTACGCCAGTAAGATCTACGATCAGATAAAGGAGTCGCCGCTCAACGAGAAGCCGGGCTACGTGTACAGCGACCTCTCGTTCATACTCGCCCCGCTGGTGGTGCAGCGCATCACCGGGCAGGATTTCGAGACCTACCTGAAGCAGCACATCTACAAGCCCATCGGCGCCAGCACCCTTACCTTCAATCCTTACAAGCAGTATCCTGTAGACCGCATTGTGCCGACGGAGGTGGACTCGCTTTTCAGGAGGCAGCTGCTGCACGGCACGGTGCACGACGAGGGGGCGGCCATGCTGGGCGGCGTGAGCGGCCACGCAGGGCTGTTCGGCAACGCCAACGACGTGGCAAAGCTCATGCAGCTGTACCTGAACGACGGCAGGTATGCGGGCGAGACCTACATCGGCGGCAACACCGTGAGTAAGTTCAGCAAGTGCCAGTTCTGCGGGCAGGGCAACTACCGCGCCCTCGGCTTTGACCGCCCGTCCAAGCCGGGTGCGCCGGACGGCAACGCCGCGCCAGGCGCGCCGGCCGAGAGCTTCGGCCACTCCGGCTTCACGGGCACCTACACCTGGGTGGACCCGGTGAACGGCCTGGTGTATGTGTTCCTGTCGAACAGGGTGCACCCCACGCGTGAGAACCCGAAGCTAAGCCGGCTGAACACCCGCACCAACGTGCTGCAGGTGGTGTACGAGGCCCTGGAGAAAAGCAGGAAAGTGCAGCCGTAATTCGGAACAGTATTCAACCCACACAACAGAAGAGGCGCCGCAAACGGCGCCTCTTTATAGAAGGATACATCAAACAAGCGCCTTATACTTTATCTATACTTTAGGATTTATACTTTAAGCTGCAAGGTGGTCAACCAGCAATTTATTAAGCCGTTTCTGGTGTCCTGGCGCTGTTGTTGCCCCAGAAATTAGCTCTATGACAACATGTGTATACTTATTTACTATTGCCAACCAGGCGCTATTGTTTAAAGCGCCTGGCATTGCTACATTTCCATAAAGCTTCCGCATATTTTTAAGTACAAGCCAATTTCACCTTATTCAAACCTCCTGTTAATAAACTGCTCTTCCAATCAACCTCTGAACTTTATGAACAACGTTGTAACTGCCAAAACCAACGCCGCTACAGGGCTGCTACAAGCCAGCTCCTCAGGCCGATACCTGGCGCTGGATGTACTCCGGGGACTGACTGTCGCTTTGATGATCGTGGTGAACAACCCCGGTAGCTGGGGAAGCATTTATGCACCGTTCAAACATGCAGCCTGGCACGGTTTCACCATAACTGACCTGGTATTCCCGTCTTTCCTTTTTGCAGTGGGGAACGCCATGAGTTTTAGCATGCGGAAGTTTGAGAGCTATCCGGAAAGTGCCTTCCTGAAAAAAGTGTTTAAGAGAACAGCGCTTATTTTCCTGATAGGCCTTTTCCTGAACCTCTTCCCTTTTATCACCCGTGACCCGGAAGGCCAGATCGTGCTGAAGGACTTTACGGCTGTGCGCATTATGGGGGTGCTCCAGCGCATTGCCCTCTGCTACTGCATCGCTTCGTTGGTGGTGCACTACCTCAGGTATAAAGGCACGCTGGCATTTGGCTTTATTACCCTGCTCGCTTACTGGGCAATATCATACTTCTTTGGCGGCTCGGATCCGTACAGCCTCGAGGGCAATGCCGCGCTCAAGTTCGATCGCTTGCTTCTGCCGGAGGAAAACATGTACAAGGGCTTCGGGATACCGTTTGACCCGGAGGGGCTGCTAAGCTCCTTGCCAGCCACTGTAAACGTACTGGCGGGCTACATTGCAGGTATATTTATTCAGAAGCACGGCAACAACGGCACTACTGTGTTCAAGCTAAGTATAGCAGGTGCTGTGTTGGTAGCCATCGCCCTGCTGTGGGATTTCTACTTCCCCATCAACAAGCCCCTGTGGACCAGCTCTTATGTGTTGCACTCTGTTGGCCTGAGCCTGCTCATCCTGGCAGCGCTGATTTACATTTTAGAGATTGCGGGGCTTGTAAGGCTAGGGCACTTTTTCGAGGCTTTCGGCAAGAATCCGCTTTTCATCTTTGCACTGGCCACGCTGCTGATCAAAGCACTCAACTTTATTCGCATTGGTGATATCAGCCTGCAGAAATGGCTTTACGAACACCTGTTCCTGACCTGGTCCGAAGGGAAAACGGCCTCCCTGCTGTTTGCCCTTTCATACATGCTGCTGATGTGGGTAATCGGCTTCTGGATGGACAGGAAGAAGATTTACGTGAAAGTATAAAACAGTTGCCCTGCCATACGTTGCGGGGCAGTAGGCACCGTCGAAACCACGCCGCCTACTGCCCCACAATGCAAAAGCTTCCGTAAGTATAGGCCGAGTATGTAGCAGAAACAAGCTATTCAGAAATGGATTCTTCCAATTTAGGGGTAGGCTTATTGATAGAAAATAACTTATATTTGGAAGTTATTTTTCAAGAAAGAACAGAATGCTAAAGGAAGAACGGCAGGCTTTTATTATAAAGCAGATAAATTTACACAACAAGGTGCTTTCCTCAGACTTGAGTGCCAAACTGAATGTATCAGAAGACACCGTAAGAAGAGACCTGAACGAACTGGCTGAAGCCGGCAAAATCATGAAGGTTCATGGGGGAGCGCTTTCAAAGTCCTTTCATTACCCTTTCCAGCAGACGGAAATATACGCTAAGGAGTCAAAGAAGGAGATTGCCCGAAAAGTAATCCAACTGATACAGGATGAGATGATTGTACTGGTGGGCGGCGGCACCACCATGACGGAAGTGGCCCGCATGATTCCCGACAGCCTGAAGTGCACCTTCTTCACCGTTAGCCCCCTCATCGCCCTGGAACTTGCGGAACGCAGCAACATCAAGGTTTTCCTGGTAGGCGGCCAGCTCTCCAGAAACTCGCACATCAACATCGGCGCCCAGGTGATAAGCCAGCTTTCCGAGATTAAAGTTGATCTGTGCGTGTTAGGAGCCAACAGTGTTTCGCTGGAAGACGGCATAACGGACTCTGACTGGGAGGTAGTGCAGGTGAAGAAAGCAATGATAAAGTCCGCCAACAAGACCGCGATCATGAGCATAGCCGAAAAACTGGACTCTAACCAGAACATGCAGGTCTGCAAACTTAACTCCGTTCACTACCTGGTGACAGACCTAAAGCCCAAATCAGCAGAACTGAAACATTACGCGAAGGCACTAACGGTGTTGTAATTCACCAGACGCGGGATAGGAACCGCTGGTCAGGCACAGTTAAAACAGCCGTAGCATCTTGTTTCTGTATTCAGATTTTACAGGATAATCAATAAAGGCAGGGTTCATTTCTATCAGAAAACGGACCCTGCCTTTATACTATACAGGCTAGAGCGCAGCAGGAGCGCCGCCTGCCACAGCAGCGTTCTGCGTAGCTGTGTTACTGCGCTGCCCGATGCATTCGTCGAGCAGGTACATAATCGATTCGTAGTTTCTGCCTACTGCTTCGGACATGGCCATTTCGCAGGTTTTGGCGCTGGAGTAGTAGCCGTCATATTCCTGCTGCTTCACTTCGTTTGCCTCTGGCATGGTGGCTGATTTGGTAAGCTCAGGCACCAAAAAGCCCCTGTCGCCTGCCATGCCGCAGCAGCCGCTGTGCAACGGCACCGTTACCTCCTGCGCCAGCTGCTTGGCTATACTTACAAACTTGGCCTCCAGCCCCATCTTCTGCAGTGAGCAAACCGGATGCAGCACCACCCGCTCTTTCCTGCGAACCACCTGGGCATGCGGCAACACAAAATCCATAATGTAATCAATGCTGTCGATGATCTTTAGCTTATCTAATTTCGTCTTGTTCTCCGGTGTCAGCACCGGGCGGCAGCCCTGTAGGGTATAGGTGCAGGATGTAACATCCAGCACCAGCGGCAGGCGACCTTCATCGGTCCATTGCCATACTTTCTGGATGGTCTCGTTTGCGGTATGGGCAAAAGCCTTGCTGTACCCCTTAGACGAGAATATCTGACCGCAGCAGCTCCCCTGGGCATCCTGCGGTATCAGGAAGTCGATGCCTGCTTTGCCGGATAAACTAATAAAGGTCTCAATGGTGCTTTTCTTGCCTCCTGCTGCGTCGCCCATGGTGCGGGAAATGCAGGTGGGAAAGTATACCACCGCTGCTTTTTCTTTCGTGCTGCTCGCTTTTTCCGCCTGCGCGGCAAAACCAGGCGCGGCAGCCAGCTGGTTCGACCACAAAGGCAAAGCAGGCACGATGGCTTTCGCGCCTTTTGTCAGGTTCACCAGCGTGTTCGCTCCCAGCAAACTGTTTACGCCAACACCAGCTTTCAGACCCGCCTTCGCGACAGAGGTTGCCAGCTTAAAGTTACTTGCCACCAACAGCGCCACCTCGTTAGCCAAGTCGCTGTGGCTCTCGCGCCGCAGTCGTTTCACCAGGTCTCCCGTGTTGATGTCTACGGGGCAAGCGGTGGCGCACAGGCCATCCACGGCGCAGGTGTCAAGGCCATCGTACTGGTACTGCTGCAACAGCTTCTTGTGCTGCTTTTTGTTTCCCTGCCTTTTCAGCTTCAGCAGTTCCCTGCGCACCACTATGCGCCTGCGCGGAGTAAGCGTAATGTTCCGGCTGGGGCATTTGTGTTCGCAGAAGCCGCACTCCATGCACTTGTCCACCTCCTCCTCTACCTTTGGCAGGTCTTTCAGGTACTGGATGTGCGCGTTTTTATCGTGGTTGATGATGACGCCCGGATTGAGCAGGTTCTCTGGATCGATGGTTTCCTTGAGGGACTTCATGATTGCGTAAATCTCGCTCCCCCACTCCGTCTCCACAAAAGGCGCCATGTTACGGCCTGTGCCATGCTCGGCTTTCAGCGCCCCGTTATACTTCTTCACCACCAGCGCCACTACCTCCTGCAGGAAACGGTTGTACCGTTCTATCTCTGAAGGAGTGTCGAACGCCTGCGTCACCACAAAGTGGATGTTGCCGTCCTTGGCGTGGCCGAAGATGATGGCGTTGTCATACTTGTGCCGCTGAAAGAGGGCTTGCAAATCAAGTATGGCATCGCCTAACCGCTCGACTGGAAACGCGACATCCTCAAGTATAACTGTGGTACCACTGGCTCTTACGGCGCCCACGGCCGGAAACATGCCCTTGCGCACTTTCCACAGGAACGCCTGCTCGGCTGGGTCTGCCGTGAACGCAGGAGGGCTTAGCAGGGCAAGCTGAGGCGACAGCGACAGGAAGCCATTTACCTTCTCCTGCAGCTCCTCCTGGTTGTTTCCCTGGAACTCCACCAGCAAAGCCGCCGCCGCACCCGGCAGCGTTTTAATGAGAGCAGGCACGCCCTCCATATGCTCAATCGAACGCAGCGATGCCCGGTCCATCAACTCTACCGCTTCCGCGCCTGCCTCTGTTAAAGGCACAATGGCCTGGCAGGCCGCATACATATCAGGGAAGTACAGCAGCGCCGTGGACTTGGCGGGGTAATCGAGCACCGTTTGCAGCACGGCTTCGGCTATAAACCCAAGCGTTCCCTCGGCACCGATCAGCAGGTGTGCCAGAATGTCGAGTGGGTGCTCGTAATCAATAAAGGCGTTTACGGAATAGCCAACCGTATTTTTGGTTTTATACTTGTGCCGGATAATGTCGTGTAGCGCGGGCTGCTGCTGCACCTGCGCCCTCATCTCCTCCAGCTTCAGGTATATCGCAGGGCATTCCTCCCTGAAACGGGCGTAGTCTGCCTCGGCTTCGGTGGTATAGCTTTTGCCGTTCGGCAGCACAAACCGGATGTACCTGGTGGTGTGGTAGGAGTTTTTGCTCACGCCGCAGCACATGCCACTGGCGTTGTTGGAAAGTATACCACCCATCATGGCTGAGTTTATACTTGCCGGGTCGGGCCCGATTTTGCGCTTATACTTCCGCAGAAAGGCATTCACGATGGCTCCGATCACCCCGGGCTGCACCCGCACCAGTTCCCCCTCATTCTCCACCGTAACCTTGTTCCAGAACTGGCTCAGGTCCACCAGTATACCATCTGTTATAGACTGCCCCGAAAGACTGGTGCCTGCCGTGCGGAAGGTAAGCGGGACCTTGTGCTGGTGCGAAAACGCGAAGAGGCCCTTTACCTCTTCCTCAGACACCGGCTGCACCACGGCTTTCGGCCTCAGGTAATAAAAACCGGCATCCGATGCCCACGATACTACATCGATCAGCCGTGCGCGTATGCGCGCCTTTGGCAGAACGGTTTCCAAAAGCTTTTCTATTTCCATAAAATGCGAGGCTTAATACGCCGTTTGCTTTTGTTTGGCGCCAGGCAGTGAAGAGGCCGCCCCTTCGCTCGTCGCCTCACCCGTGCCCGGTCTGCTGGTCATGGCCAGCATTAGCATGGTGATGGCTGCATTCACCACAATCAGCTCGAAACCCATCGCATAGCCCGTCCAGGCTACGGAGTTGCTGTCGAGTATGTAGGTGATTAAAGGGGACAACAGGCAGATGTACGGCACCAGTTTGTCGGCTACGGCGCGTTTGTTGGCCATACCGAAGGCAAACAGCCCCAGCAGTGGACCATACGTGTAACCGGCCGCCTTAAAGATGGCATTCACCACCGAGTCGTCGTTTATCATCCTGAAGACAAGTATAACCAGCAGCATCACCACTGAAAAAGCAATGTGCACCATGTGGCGCGTACGCACCAGGCGCGGGTCGTTCTGATCTGCCTTCTTGTCGAAATCCAGGAAGTCGACGCAGAAGGAGGTTGTCAGCGCCGTAAGCGCAGAATCTGTGGTGGCGAAGGTGGCGGCCGTTAAACCGAGCATAAACACAATGGCGGGCAGGATATTCAGGTGGTTGAGCGCGATTTCGGGGAACAAGTGATCGGGTGTTTTCAAGGCCGCCACATCAATGCCGTTAGCGCCTGCATACTGGTACAGCAGCGCACCCACGCTCAGGAAGAAGATGTTGATGAACACGAACACCAGCGTAAAGGAAAGCATGTTCTTCTGCGCCTCCCCAATGTTTTTGCAACTCAGGTTCTTCTGCATCAGGTCCTGGTCAAGGCCTGTCATGGCTATGGTTACAAAGATACCGCCGATAAAGTGCTTCAGAAAATGGGCCTTGTTGCCCAGGAAATCCTCCCAGAAAAACATCTTGGAGTAAGAGCTTTCCTTTACAGCCTCAAAGGTTTGCAACAGGTCCAGGTTCAGGCTTCTGGAAATAAACCAAATCGAGAGCAGCACCGACGACAAGAGAAAAACCGTTTGGAGTGTGTCTGTTATCACAATGGTTTTCAGGCCGCCTTTGTGGGTGTACACCCAGATGAGCACGAGGCAGATGGCCACGGTGGCTCCAAAGGGCACGTTCCAGGCATCAAAGATAAACTTCTGCAGCACGATGGCCACCAGGTACAGCCGGAACGCTGACCCGATAACGCGGGAAACCAGGAAAATCAATGCCCCGGACTTATAGCTCCAGTAGCCCAGGCGCCTCTCCAGGTAAGTATAGATCGAGATGAGGTTCATGCGGTAGTACAGGGGAAGCAACACAGTGGCTATCAGCACAAACCCTACGGTGTTGCCCAGCACGAACTGGAAATAGCTGAAGCTGCTGTTGGCAACGGCCCCGGGCACCGAGATAAAGGTAACACCAGACAGCGCAGTACCCACCATCCCAAAGGCCACAAAGTACCACTTGGAGTTCCTGTTGGCGATAAAGAAACTGGAGTTATCCGAAGCGCCTTTCGAGGTGAAGTAAGAGATGCCAATCAGTACGGCGAAATATCCTATCAGAAAGGACAAGAGAATTATTGGAGACATAGGCTAAAAGTATCTAGTGCTAAAATCATACAACGCAAACCGCCTGCACTTTATTTATAGAAAGGCACCTGCAAGTGTAAGCAAGATGCGCCACCTTTGAAAGTAAAAGGTGGCGCAGTATCAGGTTACTCAGGAGAGACCTGCAATGTGCTGTCTATGGCTTTGCGCACACTTCCGTGCTTTTCCAGAAGCGAGGCTGCAGTTTCCTCCGCTATACCTGTTTCGCCCATAATAATGCGCACACCACGGTTATAGAGCTTGTGGTTCGACAGCTGCATGTCCACCATTTTGTTGCCCTTCACCCGGCCGAGCTGTATCATAACAGCAGTGCTGAGCATGTTGAGTACCAGTTTCTGCGCTGTGCCCGACTTCATGCGCGTAGAGCCGGAGAGGAACTCGGGGCCTACCACCACTTCCACAGGGTACTTTGCCTCTGCCGCCACCGGGCTTCCTGAGTTACAAACGATGCAACCTGTGGCTACCCCGTTTTCATTTGCTTTTCTGAGGCCGCCGATCACGTATGGCGTAGTGCCTGACGCTGCCAGGCCTACAACTACGTCGTTTTCATTTATGTCGTATGCCTGCAGGTCTTTCCAGGCCTGCTCCATATCGTCTTCTGCAAACTCTACCGCCTTGCGGATAGCGCCGTCGCCGCCGGCTATCAGGCCTACCACCCAATCAAAGGGCACCCCAAAGGTAGGGGGGCATTCGGAGGCATCCAGCACGCCGAGCCTGCCGCTGGTGCCTGCCCCGATATACAGCAGCCTGCCGCCGGCTTTCATTTTCTCCGCCACCACCAGGGCTAGTTTCTCTAGCTGCGGAAGTGCTTTCTCCACAGCATGGGGTACAGTTTTGTCTTCATTGTTAATATTCTCCAGAATCTCCTTCACAGACATCTTCTCAAGATTATTGTAGTTTGAGTCTTTCTCGGTTGTAATCTCCATTTATGTATAATTAAAATAACTTCTTCTAAGTTTAGCTTATTCAGGCGAGTATTCCAGGCACGTGACTTTACCATCCATAGTACTCAACACCACTCTCTTCTTGCCCAGGGGCATGATCGGGTTCATCAGCCCATTTGAAATTTTATGCTTCCACAGCACCTTTCCGCTTTGCCTGTCGATAGCGCTTGCCATGCCTGAGTTGCTGGGCACGTACACTATTCCCTTGTGCTCCACGATGGCAGAGGGGGCCAACTCGTAAGGCAGCTTCAAGTCAGATTCCCAGGCCAGTTGCATGGAGTCTGCCGCTGTAGACACACCGTATACTTCCCCATCCATCGTTTTCACGTAAACCAGCGCGCTGTCGGCCGATAAGCCCATCGACTCGCGCACCCTGATATCCTTCATCTGCTTCCGCCATACTACGTTACCGGTGGCCGCATCCAGGGAAGTCATGTAACGGTCCGGAGCCACGATGAATACTTTGCCATCCGTAGCCACAGGGTAGCAGGCGGCAGGCGAGAACATTCGGTTCGCGGACCCGTTGCTCCACTTCCAGGAGAGCTCCCCTGTGTTGGCATCCAGGGCATAAAACTCATTGCCCCAACTGCCGAAGTATACTTTCCCTTTGTACAGCAGCGGCTTTGTAACTACAAAGTTGTTTACCTGGTCAAAATCCCAAAGTAATTTACCATCCTTCAGGCTGATGGCCCTGAAGTGCCCGTCGGAAGCGCCGATATATACTTTATTATCCTGGATAAGCGGCGAACCTAAAACAGGTCTTTCGGCCGCCACCTTCCAGAGCAGCTTTCCGCTTGAGATGGCCAGGCAGTAAATGTTGTTATCAGACGAGGCTACCACCACATACTTGCCTTGGATGGCCGGTGTCGCGTAAATCTTACCGTTGGTTTTATAGGTCCACTTACGCTTACCGCTTTTCTTATCGAGGGCATATACCTCCCCGCTGGTGTTCGTAACTACCACCACGTTTTTGCCTGTAGCAGTTCCCGCCCCTATATCGCTGTCATCCTGGTACTCCCACACCACTTTTACGTTCGGGTACACTTTATTTACCGCGTAAGACGGCCTGTGGTACTGAATGGTTTCTTTATCGAAGTGATGGTTTTGGAGCGGCACCTCCAGCCACTGCTGCTGCGTTTGCTCCATGGGCTTTCTCTCCTCAAAGCGGGCAACGCCACCTTCGATGGTAACGATATTGTATCCGCCAGCAGGGTCTTTTGCACGTAAGTTGGAGCGCCCCATTACGCTAGGTATTCCATCGTAAGTAAAGCGGCGGTTGTTGTGGCCGTGGCCATGCAGAATCAGCTGCACGTTCTGCTTCTTCAGCAGGTCTATGGCATCGTACCAGTTGTTTAGGGAAGAATCTTGCGGGTAATGGTTGATGTAAATAACAGGCATGGTGGGATCCTGCATGTTGGTGAGCACAGAATCGAGCCACACAATGTTTTCCCGGGGCACCTGCCCCGGCCCCATGCGCATGTTAGGCCCCGAAGAGGTGCCTGCAAAAAGGTAGCCGCCGTGGGTAAAGGCGAAAGTTTCTGCCCCAAACACGATCCTAAAGCTGTTGCTGCCGCTCTCCGACCAGTTTGAATCATGGTTGCCCGCCACAATGTACCAAGGCTTGTTCAGGTTGTCTATAATGCTCCTTGCCAGCTTCAGTTCTTCGTCGGAACCAAACTCTGTGATGTCTCCCGTCAGGAGCACAAAGCTTAGCGAAGAGTCTGCGTTGATGTCATTTACCGTTCGCTGCAGGTCCTCATCAGCCGTCTTTCCTCCTATATGCGTATCCGACACAAATGCGAACTTAAAGGATTGCCCCTCGCACAGGGAAGTAACCATTAGTAATACCAGAAGTCCTGCATATTTCAGTGTATTCATCTGCTATGGGGGGTTTAATGTAAAATCAAATGTTTGATTGTTTCTCCGCAAGTATGGACATCAGGCAACATGCATAAAAACGCATAACAAAACCTATTCTAAGCTCTAATTTATTAAAATATCAGCAATATCTATTTACTAGTGCCATTATTTAAAATAAAAGCTGCACAAAAACGCAAACACCAGGATACTAATAAGCTCCCATAGCAGGTTGTATTGCTATAAGAGCTTAGGCATCCGGTACAAGTATGGCTTTATTCCGCACCCGCCAACAGCAGCTCATACGCCACGTCGCTTTGCCTTTTAGCAGCGTGCATACAGTGCTGGCCTACCGCTGCGCCGACACCAACTCCCGCAGGTGCGGCAGTTCTGCGTACAGTCCTCTGCCCGGGCAACTGGTAAGGGCAAAGTCCTTGTGCCCGCCTATACTATCTGCCGCAATCTGGAAACGCTCTGCGAGTGCAGGCACCACTATTCTCAGGCTCTCCAGCTGTTGCGGGGTTGTTTCTTCTGTCTCGAAGTTTCCCTCTACCACCACAAGCAGGTGCCCGGCGGGATCGTACGGCGTATTAGAGTCCCCTACATATTTCAACTCCCTCCCCTGCGCCACCTCTCCGTTCACCCCAATGTACAGGTGGTAGGGAATATCAGCCCAGGCTTTTTTCATTTTACCGCTCGCCAAAGGGCTGTCCTTCTGTGAAAAATTCTGCAGTGTCCGCATCTTCTCAGTTAGCGAACGCCCGGGATTTTGGTTGGTGCCTGTATGGTGAATGGTGATCCTTGTCAGCTGGTGCTCGCGCATGGGCAGCACGGGCGCCTTTGCACCCCACTCTTCGCGTGGGAGATAAGCGACATTTTCCGGTACCAGCCGCTTATTGGCCACTTGCTGGCAACCCAAAAACGAGCAGGCAAGCAGCTGCAGAAGGCAAGTATACTTCATCTGTTAATCAGTTAAAGGGTATCACCATACTTACTGCCCGCTTCCGGCACAACAAGTATGGCCTTAGTATGATTCTGAGCTTTTAGCGCACCCTTACCCGAAGGACCTTAGAGGGGGCACTTTCGTTTTTCATCCGGTCGATAGCCGTTACCACGTACTGGTAAGACTTGCCCTTGGCAGCACGCTCATCATGATAAGAGGTAAAGGTATTGTCAAAGCTTATCTTCAGAATTTTCTCCGGGTTCTCCAGATCAATTCTGTCGTTTTCATCAAACCGGTATAGGACGTACCCGTAAACGAGCTCTCCTTCTTCCTCCGCGTTTTCCCACTGTATTTTTGCTTTCCTCGACTTAAAGAACAGCAGGATTTTTTGTTTGCGCAGCGCTACTGGCGACGTAGGCGGCACATTATCCAGCCACCGCATCTGCGGCTGCAGCGTTGGGTAGCGGTAGAAGGCATGCTGCAGAGAATCCCTGAATCCTGCCAAATTGTTAGTAAGGGATTTTGAGCTGAAGAACACACTGCCCTGCACCTTCGGATTTTCACGCAGGTAGCGCATCTGGTTTGGGAGCTGTTGCCGCTCCCGCCAACCCTCTCTGTCCTCCATGGCCCTGTATACCCCCTGCCCCACGTACACGTGCCGGCCAAAAGCGTTGGCGCTCCACCAGTCCACCAGTTTCTCGTAGGGCGCAGGCTTATAGTTGAACGGGAAGTATACCTGCGGATTCACATAGTCGATCCACCCTTCCTGCACCCACTTCCGTGCATCGGCGTACAGGGCACTGTACCCTGACAGCCCGTTGCTTTCTGAGCCGGCGGGGTCCTGCACTTTATTACGCCAGATCCCAAACGGGCTGATACCGAACTTCACATAGCGCTTCTCCGCATGAATGCTGTCTGAAAGTGTCTGAATCAACACATCGACATTGTTTCTTCGCCAGTCATCTATGCTGTCGAACGCACTCCCATACTTGGCATAGGTGATGGAATCTGGCAGGCTTTCCTTCCCCGGGTAGGGGTAGAAGTAATCATCAAAGTGCACACCGTCAATGTCGTAGTTTCTTACTACGCCCATAATCACACCCGTTATATACTCCCTTACCTCAGGCAGGCCAGGGTTAAAGTACTGCTTGCCCCCATAGGTAAAAAACCACTCAGGCCTGGTGCGGGTAATATGGTCCTGGCTGATAAGCGAATCGATAAGGTTGTTGGAGGCGCGGTATGGGTTAAACCAGGCGTGTAGTTCCATGCCTCTCTTGTGTGCCTCTTCGATGGCGAACTCCAGTGGGTCGTAGAACGGATCGGGTGCAAGGCCTTGCTTGCCTGTAAGGAACCTACTCCAAAGCTCGCTGCTTTTTGCGTAGAAAGCATCTGTTGATGGCCTTACCTGCAGCATCACCGCGTTTATACCGGTTCTTTGGTGCTCGTCCAGTATCTGAATAAACTCCTGCTTCTGTTCATCGGAGTTTACCCGGCCCACCGGCCTGGAGGGCCAGTCGATGTTCTCGACCGTGGCAATCCAAACGCCTCTGAACTCTCTTTTAGGGTTTATCGTGTTTCGCTCCTGCGCGTGGAGCACTGTTGTGAAAATTAAAAGAAGGGAAAGTAGTATGGAATTCTTTGCCATCGCTAACTGTGTTGCTGTTTATAGAAAAAGCCCTCCACGCTTTTCACCACATGGAGGGCTTTCTTGAATTATGACGTATTACATTACCAGCCTGGATTCTGGTTCAGTTCAGCTCCGTTGTTTCTGTAAAGCGTTAGCTGATCCAGTGGAATTGGGCTCAGGTAAACTTTAGGATCTACAAAAACACGGGCCGAAGGAGAGGGGATGATGTACCCTTGTGTTCCTTCTGTCAGCTTCACATCCGGTTTGTTCTTCTCAGGATAGTCTGCCAGGTTCACCCAGGCACCTCTGTTGATATCCTGGTTCGCCTGTGTGTCAGTATACTCCAGTTTCTTCCATCTTCTAAGGTCATCCAGTCGGAAGCCTTCGAAAATCAGTTCCACTCTTCGCTCACGACGAATCTCCCAAATAACAGAAGGCACGGTAGGATCTTTATCCGGGTCGGTATAGGTAACGCCGTTTACAGAAGGTTGGTCCCCTTCAAGCTGCAGGTGCGGGAGACCAACTCCTACTCTGTCTCGCAGCACATTCACTGACATGTTTAAATCTCTATCCGTGAGTGCAGGCCCTCCTACTGTGGCAAGCTCAGCCGCCGCCTCTGCATAGTTGATCAGGACTTCGCCATAGCGTATAACAGGGGCATCCGTAGGGTTGTAGCTAAGGCTACCTTCAGGTGCATCTTTGATCGATTCGTTCAGGAACTTGTGGGTGGCGTAACCAGTGGTAGAGTAATTTCCGGCGATACCGTTAAGGCGCAGTTCATCAGAAACAAAGGTTTCATACATGCGAGGGTCCCTGTTAGCCATTACCTGCTCGATGCCGTGATCTCCCTGGTACAGTGGGGAAATCTCAATTGGCAACCCGTCCTCTGCCAGGTACGTCTCGATCACATCTTTAGAAGGGCCAGTTTGCGGTTCGTTGTTGTTGTAGTGCATTAGCGCATGCGTCAGCACCCCAGGTTCATACTCCCTGTACATGATAACCTCCGGGTTGGATGCCAGGCTCAGTGAACTGAACACATCTCTGTAATCACCCAAGGCGTACCTGCCAGAGTTGATGATTTGCCCCGCTGCCCACTTAGATGCCTCCAGGTACTCTGCTGCTTTGGCGGCATTGTTGTTGTGGTACTTCTGCCAGGTGCCCTCAAACAAGAACACACGCGACATAAAGGCCAGCACCACATCCTTGTTTACTGTTAAGCCTTCTTTCCCATCCTCCAACCGCACATGCTCGGCTGCATACCTGAAGTCGGCAAGCACGCTGTCCATCACCATTGCTCGGGAATCACGCCCTTTGTACAGTTCCTCCAGGTCCGTTTCTATCAGCTCTCGGCTGTACCAAGGCACATCTCCAAAGCGCTTTACCAGGTCAAAATACTCCATGCCCCGGAAAAAGCGGCCAACCCCAGTCCAGTGTGCAATGGCCTCTTCCGGCATCGGAACCGTTTGAACGCGATCGATAAACAGGTTTGCTTTTCTAACCCAGGTAAATGTCCATCCACCGCCGGTGGTAGGTACGTTTTTGGTGTATTCCGTAGGTATAAAAGGCGCAAAGTCATCGTTCAGGCTCTGCCCTGTAAAGTAATTGCCCCAGGTGTTTCCGGAGCCGTATCCGGTGAAGTAGGCGGTATAGAACCCGTAAGAGAAGGTTCGCACGTTTTCTTCTTTTGTCCAATAGGTCTCGTCAGTTAACAGATCCTGAGGAGGTGTCTCCAGAAAATCCTTCTCGCAACTAAAAAACGTTAGGGAGAAGAATATAGCTATAGCTATTTTAGTTTTCATTAGTATTCTGTTTTATGTATTAGAGGGTAATTTGAAGTCCGAAAGAGAGCGTTCTTCGGTAAGGATAAACCCGGCCAAAAGAAGCGGGGTCACTTATGCCTGCGCTGGTATAATCTACCTCGGGATCTATTGGCAGGTCTAAGTTGTCAAACTCAAACAGGTTCTCCCCACTTACATACACGCGCAGACGCTCAATTTTGGCCTTGCCCGTCAGGCTGCTTGGCAATGTGTAACCGAAGGTGATGTTCTTCATTCTCAGGTAAGACATGTCCAGCAGGTACTTGGTTTGCGGCAGGAAATTCCTGGCGTTGTTCGACTGGCCCGCGTCCGTAGGGCGTGGGTAGAAGGCATCCTGGTTTTCTGGTGTCCAGTAGTCCAGCTGGTGCTGGTAGAAGGTAGCTTCCTGTGCTCTGAAACCTGGGATGAAAATAGGCCCGGATGCCCAGAAATCGCGCTTGCCCACTCCCTGCAGGAACATGCTCAGGTCAAAGCCTTTCCAGTCTGCTCCCAGGCGTAAACCATACTGGTAGCGCGGCGTGGAGTTTCCAATTTTTTTCATGTCGCCATGATCGTCCAAAGTATTGGCACCACGGTCAATTTTCCCATCGCCGTTCAGGTCTTTATACTTCACGTCGCCAGGGCCGTAAACGAATCCACCGCCCTCGAAGTATGACTGGTCTGCCACGCCCTCTTTCAGCACATAATTGCCACTGGCATCCAATACAAAGTCATCTTCAGAGAAGAAGCCGTCTGTCTCGAATCCCCATATCTCGCCAAGGTTCATTCCTTCGTAGTAACGCCCAAGTATGGCATTGCGGGCAGCTATCGGATCAGGGATGGTCTTGGTAGAGTTTTCATACTTTGTAATCTTCTCCTGGAAGTCAGACAGGGTACCTGTTACATTAAAGTTAATACCATTGTCAAACGAGTGGTTCCAATCCAGGGCCAGTTCCCAGCCGGTAGTCTGCATTTCACCGTAGTTCCTTTTTGGAGCTGTAGTGCCTAACGTTGCCGGCGGCGTAACACCTGAGCTGTGCATGTCTGTAACAGATCTTCTGTACCAATCGGCGGTAACACCGAACTTATCGTTGAAGAACCTGGCGTCTAAACCGAAGTCGAGCGTAGAAACTGTCTCCCAGGTTAAAGCTTCGGAAATATAGGATGGTGTTCCGACCATTAGGGTATTTACGCCTCCCATTATCCAGTTGGAGTTCGATGGGGCCATTGTGGAGTAAATACTGCTGATGCTAGCGTTCTGGTTTCCGATAGAGCCCCAGGAGCCTCTAAGCTTCAGGAAGGTCATTACGGGCTGTGTAAACGCCATGAAAGGTTCCTCACTGATCACGTAGCCCGCAGACATTGATGGGAAAAAGCCCCATTTTTCGCTTTTGGACAAACGGGATGAGCCGTCGTACCTGCCGTTAAGCTCCAACAGGTATTTGCTTTTGTAGGAATAGTTTAAGCGGCCAAAGAAGCCAAGCGTAGTCCAATGGTTCCTGTCACCAAACACAAGCTGGTCTCCAGTTGCCAAAGGCAGCTCGCCCTGGTCAGGGTTCAGCAATCCTCTTTTCTCAGACGCCTGCCACCAGTATTCATAAACCTCTGCATCTCCACCCGCCAGAAGTTTAAACGAGTGCTCGTTTATATCTTTTACGTAAGTGGCAAAAGCCTTACCGGTGTGCATGTCACTCCAGCTTGACTCGTACCGCACCTTATCATATGAAGCAGAAGTATAAGGTCCGTAAGGCATCTGACCTCCGCCTACCCAGTAGTTATATGCCGATACAGAACCTCCCGTTTGGTGGTTGGTCCCATTGAACCTTGTATAGGTATAGTCACCATCAAGCGTTAACCCTTTGAGAGGCTTCAAAGTACCTCCAAGGTTTATCCGTGTCATGTTATCCGTTTGCCTGTTCATTTTGGCCTGCTCAACCTCGGTGATGGCGTTTCTGAATGGCAGCCCCTCGTACGTACCGTAGGGGAACATGGCTGGCCACCTGTACAGGTAGTACCATGGGTCGTAGGTGGCACTGTTAAAGACGAAAGGCGTTGAGTTGATGGAGTTCGAGTACAGCACCTTGGCACGGACATCAAGCCAGTCAGTAACGCTTGTATTTACGCCAAGATTCAGGTTATACCTGTCAAATTGATCCGGGTTGACTTTCAGCACCCCTTCCTGCCCCAGGTAACCTACACCCAGGTAATAGTTTGTCTTTTCACTTCCACCGGAAACGGAGATATCATGCTTTTGCTGAGGCGTCCACTCTTTCAGGTACATTTCACCTGGGTCCCAGGAGCGGTAGAAGTATAGCTTTCCGTCTCTCAGCTCAAAGTCACGGCCCAGTACCATCTCATTTCCCAGATCCTGACCACCGTACAGTTGTTCCCACTCACGCATTCTTCTAACGGCTTCATCATCAACGTTAACGCCTACTATATGAGGCATTTCCTTGCTGCCGTTTATTCTTCTGTAAGACATCAGCGCTAACTCAGAGGCATCTGCGGCAGAGGCAAACTCCGGTGTGGTAGTTGGAGTAGACCAGGAGAAGTTGTTAGAGTAATTTACTTTGGTATCAGCTCCTCTTTTACCCTTTTTAGTGGTGATCAACACCACCCCCCATGCACCTCTGGCGCCATAGATAGAGGTAGAAGCAGCATCTTTCAGCACCGACATACTTTCAATATCTTCCGGGTTTACCATCTGCAGACTTGGTATCTCCACGTTATCCACTAGAATCAGGGGGTTTGCCCCGCCACCGGTTAAAGAGCCCGTCATACCACGGAGCCTGATGGTAGGCTCCTGCCCTATGGTTCCAGTTGACGAGGTAACGGTCAGGCCTGGCGTTGTACCCTGCAGGCCACGCGCCACATCTGGGATAGGGCGCGACGCCAGCACTTCCGCATCAACCGTAGAAACGGCACCGGTAATATCGGATTTTTGCTGAGTCCCGTAGCCCACCACCACTATTTCTTTAAGTGCTTTGGAATCAGCTCCTAAAGCCACATCAATGGTTGTGGCGTCGCCTACTGAACGTTCCTGAGCCAGCATCCCAATAAAGCTGAATACCAGCACATCGCCCGGAGCCGCCTGAATAGAGTAATTTCCATTAACATCAGCGGTTGTGCCGGTAGAGGTACCCTTCACTACCACCGTAACCCCAGGCAACGCCGAACCGTCATCGAAGGAAGTAACTCTTCCGGTAATAGTCTTGCTTTGGGCAAAACCTGCCTGAGCTATGAGCAAGCTTAAGGCGAACATCATACACCGTATTAATACTTTCATAACAAGCTAGAAAATGGGTTTGATTAATTTTAGTTGATAAAAAAATTCCACTCATGGTAAAATCAGCTGGAATCATCCAACTACAGCCGATTTAAGCAGCAATAAAGCACGCGTATCTATAGGGCAGTAAATTCATCTTTATAGCCACGGAGGGCTGTGCTCCTGTTCTGACATCCCTCATGGGTAAAGCAGGTAGTTCTGGCGCATTTCTTTGAACTGACTTAGCCCTGGCTCCCAACTTGCACGGATCTCCTCCTCAGGCACGCCCGCAACAATCTGCTCTTTCAGCTGGGTAGTTCCTGCCAGCTTATCGAAGTTGCCCATCTGTTTGCTTTGCCTGAAGTCGAAGAACTTCTCTTTGTGCGGATAAGCTTGGTACATTTCCATCAGCCACTTCAGGTTTACCTGTTTGCTTTTCCGAAGCGCGTCGGTGTCATAGCTCCTTAAATCAAGCCCAAAGCATGCCTGGTCCTGATGCAGCGGCGTCTCACTCATTCCTTTTATGCCCTTGGGCGTGAATGAAAACGCGTACTTGCCCTCCAGTTCCGGGTTGCCTAATACAGTGAAAGGGAAGTATGTACCGCGCCCCTGGCTGATAATGGTGCCTTCGAACAGGCACAGGCTAGGGTAAAGCAGGATAGACTGCTGAGTATTTAAATTAGGAGAAGGGCTTACGGGTAAAGTATAAGCGCTATCGTGGGTGTAGTTCTTTACCTTCACAATGCGAATGTTACATTTTGCCTTGTTGGCCAACCAACCTTCCCCGTTGATCATCTGGGCATATTCACCGACCGTCATGCCGTGGGCAATAGGCACAGGATGCATTCCTATTCCGGATTTCAGTTCCATGTCCAGTATCGGGCCATCCACCAGGTAACCGTTTGGGTTAGGTCTGTCCAGAATAAGCAGCTCTTTGCCGTTTTCTGCGCAGGCCTCCATAACGCGGTGCATCGTAGCGATATAAGTATAAAATCGCGCCCCTACATCCTGAATATCAAAAACCATCACATCGATATCGGCAAGGCTCTCTTTGGATGGCTTGCTGTTTTTTCCATAGAGGGAGACAACCTGAATTCCCGTCTTAGGGTCCACACTGTCTTCTACATGCACACCGGCACTCGCATCACCACGGAAACCATGTTCCGGCCCGAAAACTTTTACGATGTTAACACCCAAGGCCTGCAGGCTGTCGACGCATGGAACCTCCCCAATGATAGAGGTTGGGTTCACCACCATGCCCACGCGTTTTCCCCTTAGGTAAGGCAGGTAAGCCTCGGTCTGGTCTGCACCTGTTCTGATTTCCTCCACAGCACGGGCTGTAGCATCCGGCTTTTGAACAGCAGCAGCATCTGCCTGACGTAACGGCCCCTTGCAAGAGCCAAAAAGAACCAGTGTCGCCAACAGCAGCAATCGGGCGCGAGAAAAGTTATACATACTTAAAACTCTTTATCAAATTTTTATGGGTTAATGTTCTTTTGCATCCTCGGCTGCTGCGCTTTCAATCTGATCCTGTAACAAGCTTCCCCACACAGCTTTATTAAACTGCTCTTACCATACTTTCCGAGATATACTAAGCAGCTTTCTCTTCAACTTAGCTTTCATGGCCGGAACTGCTTAAATGCAGCAACCTTATTTTTAAAAGAGCATAAAGCTGCAACAG
>NZ_JBHTLD010000007.1:0-48142 GCF_042678745.1 Pontibacter rugosus
GTTTGGCATTTTAATTTCTTGTACCTCCTCAACAAGTATAAAATATTTTTGAGCAAGACAGAAAAACAAATCTATACCACGACTACACAACCTTGAAACTATGTTAAAGAACTACCTCAAAATGGCCTACCGTAACCTGATGCGGCACAAAGTATTCTCACTGATAAATGTGCTTGGCCTGGCACTCGGCATGACGTGCAGCATTTTGATTTTGCTGTGGGTGCAGGATGAAGTGAGCTATGATAGATTTCATGAAAATATAGATCAAATTTATCAGGTAATGGAGACGCAAAGTTACCCAGGGGCAGATAAGTTTGAGACAGAAGCCACCCCCGGTAAACTTGCTGCGGCGATGGAACGGGAGTTACCAGAAGTAGAGAAGGCTGTGCGGTATGGATTGCCACGGCCCATGCTACTATCACACGGAGAGAAGGGGTTAAAAGGTAAAGCTACCTACGCAGATCCAGCCTTTCTTGAAGTGTTTTCTTTTAAACTTTTAGAAGGAGATAAGACACAGGTCCTGAAACAGCCAAACAGTGTGGTGCTTTCGGATAGTATGGCTTATAAGCTGTTGGGCAGCACAGATGTAGTGGGACAACTCATTAAGTTGAATAACTCTGAAAGCTATAAGATAACAGGTGTCATGGCCAGCGTTCCTGAGAACTCCACGATGCAATTCGATATTGTGCTCCCATTCATTAATTATGAGCGGCAACCGGGAAGCGAATGGATGGAGCACTGGGGGAATAATGGTGTAATGACGTACCTGCTGCTGAAGCCGGGGACGGATGCAGAAGCTTTAAGCGAAAAGATTAGTCCTTTTGTCAAACAGCGGTACGAGGAGTCGAATGTAGACTTGTTTCTGCATCCATATGCTGATTACCATCTCCACAATTTCCGCAAATTAGACGCTAACCCGGGCCAGATACTGTATGTGCGCCTGTTCATGGTAGTTGCACTTTTCCTGCTGCTTATAGCATGTATTAACTTCATGAATCTAGCCACGGCCCGTTCTGCAAAACGTGCGAAGGAAGTTGGAGTACGCAAAGCAGTTGGAGCAGACAAGAAAGCGCTGGTGTCGCAGTTCATGGTGGAATCTGTGCTAGTTGCTCTTATAGCGATGTTCTTAGCTATGAACTTTGCGGGCATACTGCTTCCTCACTTCAACGAATTAACAGGTAAAGCCATAGCGTTGAATCTACTGTCTCCTGTTGTGCTGTTAGGCTTGCTGGGAGTAGCGCTCTTTACAGGAATAGTGGCAGGAAGCTACCCTGCATTTTTTCTTTCTTCTTTTGAGCCTGTGCTTGTACTTAAAGGTACGGTAAGGCTAAATAGAGGTGTGGCGACTTTTCGTAAAGGGTTGGTTATCTTTCAGTTTGTACTGTCGGCTTTGCTGATTGTGTGTACGCTGGTGGTATACCTGCAAATGCGTTATATTCAGAACCGGAATATTGGAATTAACCGTGATAATTTGGTAATGCTGCCATTAGAGGGTAAGCTGCTGGAGAGGTATAGCATGGTTAAAGCAGAAATTCTGGAAATACCAGGTGTAGTAGGTGTGTCTGCCTCCAGCCAGAACCCTATCTCTACAGATTCAAATACAGGTGACGTAGATTGGAAGGGAAAGGAAGCCGATAAAAGTATACTCGTTGATGTAATGGATACTGATTACGACTTCATATCGCTAATGGGAATAAGCTTAAAGGAGGGACGTGATTTTTCTAAAGATTTTGGGACAGATACAGCAGCCTTTATTGTCAATGAAGAAGCAGTTCGGCAAATGAACATGAAAAACCCGGTAGGGCAATGGCTACACCTGTGGGAGGAGGGGCATATTGTTGGTGTTGTAAAAGACTTTCATACTACCTCCATGCATTTTAAGACCAAGCCTCTGGCAATGCGCTTACGTCCCGCCGAAACAAGCACTATGATTGTGCGTGTAGCCGCAGGCAAAACACAGGATGTAATGAAAAACCTGGAGCGCATAACCCGCAAACACAATCCAATTTATTCATTCAGTTATCGGTTTTTAGATGATATGTACAACCGTATGTACCGTAGCGAAGCCGTTATGACAAAACTAACCAGTGCATTTGCCGGTATTGCCATTTTTATTTCCTGCCTCGGCCTGTTTGGCTTGGCACTCTTTACAGCGGAGCAGCGCACCAAAGAGATAGGCGTGCGCAAAGTACTGGGAGCCTCTGTAGCAAGTATCGTGTTTATGCTAAGCAAAGACTTTCTGAAGCTGGTGCTGCTGGCTAATATAATAGCGTTGCCGCTGAGCTGGTACCTGATGAGCAACTGGTTGCAAGGTTACGCTTATCGCACAGAAGTTAGCTGGTGGATTTTTGCTGTGGCGCTGCTTGCAACGGTTGTGATAGCCATGTTCACGCTTAGTTTCCACGCCATTAAAACCGCTATCGCTAACCCAGTCAATTCACTCCGATCCGAATAAAGCAAAAGAAAATCTACTACTACAAAATAAAACTATAAACACATGATTCCTCAACTTAAAGCCTTGCCAATTGCCGCTATTATGCTGGTGGGTGGCGCAGCAATGGTACAGGCACAGCAGTTGCCAACCATCAAGTCTAACGTAGAGAGCATTAGCTATGTGCTCAACGTTACCGACAGGCACACTGGTTGGAAAATCTCACCGAACCTGAAACCAGACAGGCTGGAGGTGGAGTGCAAGCAGAAGAAGACCAAAGTCTCTTTTGTGACGGATGTTGACTCTATTGAATTTAACATCAAAGTAGGGGATACAGTGCAGTTTTATGTGCAGCAGGCAGGCCAGGAAAAAGCGCTGACAGAGATCGTCGGCATACCCAGAAATGTGAACTTCTCGAAGAAGTATATCCGTGAGAATGAAGGGAAGTTTGCTGTAGAGGTGCCGGAGGTGCATGAACTGGCCAACATACTGGTCGCTATTTCTACGGTAGGGCAGCAAGATTCTAACATGGTGGACATGACCACGCCCTACTACAAAGAGGTGATGGCACATTTCGCACCGTATAAAAACCACCCTGTAATGGAAGTGGTGAACAAGCACATCACCAAGCCCTTTGATAACAACAGCTACTGGTACTACTACGCCATGAAGATGAACGCCTGCGCGTACTCGTTCGACAAAAAGGGCAAGATCAAAAACGATGGTGTTATCCGAAAGATGGGGTTTGGCAACCAGGCTGATCCTATTGTAGTCAACCTCGCCTTGATCGAGGACTTTGCCAGGAAATCTAATTTTAGAGGGTTTTATCAGCAGCACCAGCCATACTATAAAGAACTTATGCAGACCTATCGCACACAAAACCCAATAGACCAGATGCAGGCCTGGCTGGAGAGCAAGTTTAAATTTAAGTATGGGAACTACCGGGTTACGTTCTCCCCGTTGATAGGTGGCGCGCACTCTACGAATCGCTTCGAAGACAACGGTTTTAGCCAGACGGTTATGTTTGTGCGCAGAGCAGATCTTGAGCCTACGTATAACGAGAAGGTAAACGAGATGCGCAACTCGCGGGTGGTGTTTACAGAGATCGACCACAACTTTGTAAACCCGGTTTCGGAAAAGTATTTAGCACAGATAGACGAGGTGTTTGCCGATAGGGCAAAGTGGGTGAACGAAGTACAGGGCACCAGCGCCTACAGCTCCCCTTACAGCGTGTTCAATGAGTACATGACCTGGGCTGTTTTCTCGCTCTACTGCCTGGATAAATTCTCTGTTGAGGACAATGCTACCTACATGCCTACCATGGAGCGCCAGATGGAAAAAAGCAGAGGATTTAAGCGGTTCGGGGACTTTAACCAGCAGCTCATCTCTCTTTACAAGGCAAACCCAAACATCAGCATGGATGAGCTGTACACCCAGATGCTGGACTGGAGCAGAAACCTGCAGGCAAAGCTATAGCTGATCAAAAGCAGATGCTCTTAACGTATCAAAGACTTAGGAGCATCTGCACCATCATACTTTACCAGGCAGCAAAAGAGCACATTTACTGCATCCCTGCTGCTCTTCAACAAATCGCAAATCTTGCAACCAATCAACAACCTGAAATGAAACTTATCCGAATTCCTTTCATTCTTCTGCTTCTCCTGTCCGCTAACTTCGCCTATGCCCAAACCTGCGACTGTGAGTCTAACTTTGAGTGGGTGAAAAAGACGTTTGAAGAGAATGATGCCGGGTTTCGTTATGCCCTGGAGCAGAAAGGAACACAAGCCTACGAAGACCATAACAAGCGGACGTTAGCCAAAGTAAAGGCTGCCAAATCCCTCTCCGACTGTACACCTGTTTTATACGAGTGGCTGAAGTTTTTTAGGTCAGGCCATATCTCCATCCGATTGAAAGAAAACAGCAGTAGCAACACTACTGCCTCACAAGCCAACTTTGATAACTGGGAAACCTTGAAGGTAGATGTGCCCAAGTTTGTAAAGTACCTGGAGAAAAAGAAGCAGCACGACTACGAAGGAATATGGGTATCAGAACCGTACAAAATTGGAATTAAAAAAGTGAAGGACGACTATGTTGGTTTTATCATAGAGTCAGGTGCCGATACATGGAAGAAAGACCAGGTAAAACTGAAAATCTCTACCAAAGATGGCAAAACAAAATCGACCTTCTACATGCGAGACCACAGTGCGGTGGAGTCAGACAAAGTTGAAATGCTTGGTAAAAATGTGTTGCAACTCGGAAACTCAACGCTGAAAAGGGTGCTTCCGAAACTGGAGGATGAGAAAGAAATAGCAGACTATTTAAAACTGGTAGCAGCAAAAAAGCCTTACCTGGAAAGCCTGAACAGCCAAACGCTGTACATCAGAATTCCTTCTTTCAGGATGGAAAATAAGAAAGCCATAGACAGCCTGCTGCTGGCAAGTAAGGACAAGATACTGCAAACCGAAAACCTTATTCTCGACATCAGAAGCGGAACCGGTGGCAGTGATGCCAGCTTTGCCGAAATCCTCCCATTTATTTATACTAACCCAATCAGAACAGTTGGCGTTGAGTTTCTATCCACGAAGCTAAATAACCAGCGCATGCTCGACTTTGCCAATGACCCTAAGTATGGCTTAAGCGAAGATACTATGAAGTGGGCAAAAGCGTCTTATGGAAAGCTGGCGGAACATCCTGGTGAGTTTGTTAATCTGAACGAGAACGTAGTTAGTGTAGAGAAGCTGGATACGGTGTATGAATACCCTAAAAATGTAGGGATCATCATTAACAACGGCAACGGCAGCACAGATGAACAGTTTTTGCTAGCCGCTAAACAAAGCCGTAAGGTAAAGCTCTTTGGCACCACTACTATCGGTGTGCTGGATATCTCAAACATGTATTTTATTGCGTCGTCTTGCAAGGAGTTTGAACTGGGCTACAGCCTTTCCAGAAGCAGGCGCATACCTGATTTTACAATTGACGGAAAAGGCATACAGCCGGATTATTATTTAGATAATTCGATCCCGAAGTATAAATGGGTGGAATTTGTAAGCAATGTGTTAAATGAAAAGTAGGAGTGTTGTTAGGCCGCTCTTATGAGCAGACGGTGAGGGATGTAGAGGAAAGCGGTAGTAAGTGAGGCAACCAAACGAAGGGAGAGAAGCTTTAGACTTCCAGTGAATTTATGATACACATGAAACCCACAGCGGCTGAAATCTGTTAAACTGATACCATACAGAAGGAAGTATGCTATAAAATTTGTATCTTTGTGGCATACTTCTTGAAGTATAAAAACAAGAACAACGCTCTTTTACTTATTGGGGATGACCGGAATTGACAGCTTGCGCAGATTGCGTGTAAGCATGCCGGGTGATGAACGTACCACCTGTTAAAAATTCGTTCGAACAATAACTGGCGAATCTAATTACGCCATGGCTGCTTAATCTAGGTATTAAGCAATTGCCATAGTCTCGTGCAGGTTTCGTGAAACTGCTTGCACATCAGAGGCTTCGACTCGTTTGACTAGCTTATGTAAGGGTGTGGTGCATAAGCGAAATAAAGCATCTAAGGAGTGCGCATAGGCTTGACCTAGGCCCGCAAACTCCCGACAATCCAACTAGTGTCTAAGCATGTAGAAAGCCCGATAATTTCCTTGTCTGGACCAGGGTTCGAATCCCTGCATCTCCACAACTACTCCTTAAAAGGGGCTTTTACATAGCGTAAAAGCCCCTTTTTATTTTTTCTGTGTAAACGCTACGTAAACACATGCGCTAAAACCCCTCAAAAGTCGTGTCAAGCAAAGCATCCTGCTCGGATCCTGACAGGTCGCGCAGGTAGTTCTCCGTCATGCGCACAGAGGTGTGCCCCAATGCTTGGCTCACTGCCTTGATGTCGCGGGAATTTGCCCAGGCCAGCGAGGCAAAGGAGTGGCGGGCGATGTGCGTGGTGATCTTCTTCTCGATCTCGGCCTTGGTCGCCACTTCGCGCAGCATACGGTTGATAAGCGCTGTCATGCTTTCGATGCGGTTCTGGTGCTTCTCCGGATTAAGGTCCTCTTTCAGGAACGGCAGTATGTAGCCTTTGTCCTTTCGCATCGGTTCGATGAGTGCCAGTG
This sequence comes from Pontibacter rugosus, assembly GCF_042678745.1. NCBI lineage: Bacteria > Pseudomonadati > Bacteroidota > Cytophagia > Cytophagales > Hymenobacteraceae > Pontibacter > Pontibacter rugosus. Next base: position 6,543 of record NZ_JBHTLD010000007.1, read on the forward strand.
CTGCAGGCACCAGCTTCACAGACAAGAGGGTGCCGGTCTTCTGTGAGCGGTATTCCAGGCGGTCATCGTGCAGCATCTCCCAGCGCAGCTGCAGCAGGTCCCCAATGCGCATACCGGCCAGGAAGAACTGCAGCAGAAAAGCCACACGGGCGTGGTGGATGCGCTGGTCGGTTGGCAGCTCCAGATCCATGATGCGCTGTAGCTCGTCTTTTGTGAGCTTGGCTTTCTGCGGCTTCTCACCTTTCAGCTTGTAGTTCAGAAACGGGTTATCGGCATAGGGTATCAGGCCCTCGGCCACAGCCCGACGCACGATCGTCTTCACGAAGGACAGGTGCTTGGAGGCTGTGTTGCGCTTGTTGGTCTTGAGCACATGCTGCTCATACTGCTTCACCCATTCAACTGTGAGGCTGGCAAAGGGGAGCACTGGCGCATAATCCTTCAGGCGTGTATAGATGTAGTCGTATTTGGCATAGGTGCGTGGGTTGGCATCGGCCTTGATGCGCTCTAGCTCGCGTGCGTAGAATCCGATAAAGTCCAGGTCTTCCGTTTGCTCGCCCTCCAGCTTTGCCTTCAACTCCTTGGCTGAGGCCTGCGGATGCTCCAGCCCGAGCGCCTGCGCCTCCAGCAGCTTGTTCGCCAGCACCGTGTTGAAGGTGTTCTTCAGGGGGTGCTTCTTCACCCAATCGCGGTTATCGAGCGTGCCTTTTGGGTTCCAGTGGTTTTTATCTATGTATACGTCAGTGCCGACATAGGCTATCTTCCTGTGCTGCGTGATGCGCAGGTACACCAGGTAAAGGTCGTCGGTCTGGCGCTTATCGCGCAGCAGCAGGCGGTAGGTAGGCATCGTTCAGTAATTTTTGCAGGATTTATAGTGATAGTTTTTGGTGATGTAACCTTGCATCTTTTTAGTGCGCTTTTTCGGTTGCCGCCTAGATTGTGCGTTTTTATGGCGATGTAACCTTACAATTATTCTGTTAGCAGCTTATGTGCCTCCTCCAACTCCTGCCGGGCCAGCTCTATCTTAGCAAGCGCCTCATGTGGTACCACCGGCTTCTCGCGCTGTCCGTCCAGAATGTAGCCATAGGTCACGCCGTAGGTGCGGTAGCCCTGCACGAAGTTGGTCAGCGCCAGCAGCGTTACCTCGGAGCGGCCCCTGCGGATATCCGAGATGTTGTAAGGCTGCAGACTACAGCCTTCGGCTATCTTAGAGTAGCTCTTGGCCACGCCTTCCTTGATCAGGCGCTCCACCTCCTCCAGAAAGCGCTCCCGTACCTGCTCTTTTTCGTACATGCTAATGACAATAGTTTGTGATGCTAATTTTATTATCTTTGATCTGTAAATAAGACAGATATGCGTAGAATCAGATTGTTCTTTAGAAACCTCCGCCTCCTGGCCTCCACTGATTTGTCTGCTCAGCAATTCACCTCCAACAGCGAGGTGGGTTATTGGCTTGATAAAGAGAAAACCCTTGTCCGTGAGATAGAAGAAATACAGCATGCCAGGAAGGCCAGGGCTTATATGCCTGAACTGGAAGCCAGAAGAGAGAAGCTGCTAAACAAGTTCTTGTTAGAAGGAGGAGAGTAGGTTGTATACGCGCTGTGCCTCCTCAAATTCCAGTTCCAGCTTATCTCCGCTGTCAAAAGCAATGGTTAGTTTGGGCTCGTCTTCGTCAGAGTTAAACTTTGCATAGGCCACTGAATCAAGGTTGATACAGATAGGCTCGTTGAATTTTGACTTTGTTTGGATGAATTTTGCCATAAGATTTATATAGTTTGTTTTTGAATAATGTAAAGCCCCTGCTCCAACAGGGGCTTTTGTTGTTATTGGTAAGGCTGGTAACCGCCTTCTACCACTGGAATTTCAGAGGCTTGAAGAGCTTTAGAGATGGCTAATAAGGCTCTTTCATAATCTTGGTAGTTGGCGTACATAAATCGTTGATTGGTGTAGCCATTTATGGAGAAACGTGTTTGAATGACAATGGAATAGGCATTTTCTTTCTGAATGGTGGTGATACAGGAGATGTCCTGTATGTTGATAAAGAATGGAAGCCCTTTTTTGTTGTTACTTACCGCAGTCGCACACAGCTGTAGTGTAGACCACCGTTACTTGCGTTTGATGTAGGTCTTATTGCCGTTTTTATTAATGTAATATTTCCCTCCACGTGGACCAGTATGAATCGTGCGTGAAGGCGTGGTTGAATAGCCAGAGGTGTTAGAAGGAGAGCTTATTTCTGGTTTAGCAATAGCAGACTTATAAGTACGAGTCTGCTGTGTGTTGTTTATGTATATATCGCTAACATAACCCATATGAGCGCCATGTGAGGCTAACCAATATCCTTCATTGTACTCAATAAGTGTAAGAGAGTCTCCTTGGGCAAATTCTCCTACTACGGTAGAAATAGGATCTTTTTCTTTTCTAAGTTTTCCATTGATATAAGCTGTAACAGGTATTGCTACTTTGCCATCTACGTTTTTAAAGCTAGCCAGCAGTTGCCTGTTTTCAACCCCCCTTATTTGGGACTTTAACACTGTTAAGGAATCTGACTTTGACTTAATCTCCTGCTCAAGTCTTGTCTCAGCGACCTTCGCCTTAGCTAAGTCGAAGGCCTGATCAGTCGTTTGGCACAGGGCAGGAGAAATGGTAAAAAGTAAAGCGACTAAATACGCGTAAATCTGTTTCATATAAGAGTTTGTTTTATAGTTGGATAGAAAATTATTCTACTGTTGACTTGACTACTTCAATGACACGCCACATGCTTCTGATCTGGTCGGCTGGCACCACGAACTTTCCGCCGTTAGGATTGTCTGAGTGTAGGGTAAGGGTGCCATTTATCAGCATATCATTATCCTTGATGCGTTTCGTTACGAACTGGTTGGCGAAGGCTATAGCGTACACCTTTCCTGCCTGATAAACCCAATCTCCCTTTGGCACTTCCACAGCCAGCACCTTTGAGCCATGCTTGAGCTGCGGCTCCATGCTATCACCATTGATTTCCAATATGACCGCACGTTTGCCTTCAATCTCCTGAGGCGGGTAGTGTACCCGAAACACACCTAGGCTGCCGTAGCTCTTCTCATCTCCGGCCATTTCTATAAAGGTGGCTCTGGCAGGAATTGGAACGAAAGGCAAATCCACAAACTGCACCAAGCTGCCGTCGCTGGAAATGCTCGTGTTAGTCTCCAGCTCAGTAAAGTTTTTTGGCTGCTCCTTTACGACCTGTAAAGGAGCATTATCAAACATTGGCTCCTTACCTGTGTGCAGATAGGTGAGAGAAACACTAAATGATGTAATCAATTTGTTAATAGCTTGATTGCTTATTTTTCTAGTCCCGCTTCTGAATCCCCCGAAGTATTGATTAGGGAAACCTAATATTTCAGCCAGTTCCTTTTGGGAACTAATCTTTCCGCGTTTTTTTAACTCTTCATAAACTACTAAAAAGCGTTGAGTAGCAGGGTCTTGCATTTTATATAAACAAATTGTTTTTGTATTTGTAAACATTGTAAACAAAATATTTGCTTTGATATAAACAAATTGTTTACATTTGCTGTATACAATAAATATCAAAAGCAATATAACAATAAATAAGCAATGGCAAATATGGCAACAACAAAACCAACCCGCCTGCCGCACGGCTGGAACGCTGAGTTGCAGAAGCGCACAGGATACTCGCAGCCCCTTGTCACCAGCGTCATCCACAACGGTGAGGTGGACCACGAAGTGTGGAAGGCTTATGAGCAGCTGCTGGCGGAGAAACTGCAGGCAAAGAAATCATCCGAAAGTCAAAAGCAGCAGCGCCTGGCTAAGGCAGAGCAGATGAGAAGGGAGCTGGCAGCATGAAACAACCGATGGTTATCAACTTCCATAATTTAGACACGGCAGCCGATGTTAGCTGGGACCGCATCCACGTGATCCTGCTAACCTTTCCCGAGCTTGGCAACGAGGACGACTACGTTCGCGTGTCGCGCCTGCAACGGCAGCCCACCAACCCGCTGCACCTGATGCAAGCGTGGATGTATGACTGCATTGTGCTGACCAATAAGCGTCACCAGATCATAGACCTGCTAGTGCCGAAAACAGAGGTGTACTTCCTGTATGACGTGCCAGCGCCAATGTGTGAGACAGGCAGAGAAGAAGATCTGATATACCCCATGGCATTCAGGAGAGGGCAAGCGGACATAGTGAAAGCGTTTGGTTGAGGCACATATACGGCCACTATATAGATAGGTTAAAATATTATTGATAAAGTACCATGCAGCAAGTAGTCATAATACCAGAGCAGGAGTGGACGAGTTTCAAGCAGCAGCAGCAACAGCTAGTGCAGGAGTTGCAGTTGCTACGGTTCTGCCAGCAGCAGTGTGGCTGGGTGTCGCACATGGAGGCGCAGCGCATACTGGAGGTTGCCTCTGTCAGGACGCTGCATTCGATGGCGGAGCGAAAAGAGATAGAGGTGCGCCAGATAAGCCCGAAGAAGTTTGAGGTGAGCCTGCTCTCTATTGCGTGCTACCTGCAGAAGAAAGGCTTTACAAGCGAGCACATCAAAATGCGTGTCGCATAAGATACCAGCAAGCATAAAAAAAAGGGCGGTTACAGCCGCCCAATTCTTAAATAAATCAATTCACTAAGACAAAGTACGCAAATGGAAAGATTAAACCCAAGTCCGATTGCCAGATTCTACGACGCAAGGGGAATCCTGGTTTGGGAGTGTAAAAAGGATGCCAAGTATGAGCTGGCCAACGGCTCGAAGGCCATCAATAAAGGAGCCGCCAGCGGTGTGCTGCTCGTGGCAGGCCAGCAAATCGATTCTCTAACCTATAACACTTCTAAATAATGGAAACTCAGATTGAACTACAAGGCGCAGGTTGCCTGGTGCAGAAAGACAGCAACGCACACTACCACGCGCAGAAGCACTTCATCGGCTCGTCAGGGCTGAAGCTTATCAATAAAAAGTCAGTGTACCACTTCTTCAATCAGCCGGAGCAGAAAACCACGCCGACGCTTGTTTTCGGATCTGCCTACCACACCCTGGTGCTAGAGCCGGAACAGTTTGAGCAGGAGTACTACTGCCTGAACGATGCGGAGAAAGTGGCCGAGATCGGGGGAGTCAACCCAAGAGCCACCAAGCTATACAAGGAGTGGAAGGCGGAGCAGGAGGCGATGAACAGCGGCAAAACATGCCTTTCTACAGACGATTATCAGAAGCTGATGGATATGCGTGATGCGCTGCTGTCCAACAGCAACATCCGCCAGCTCTTCAGCAAAGGCACGGCAGAGGTGTCGCACTACGTGGACTTTGGGCGTGTGCACGTGAAGGTGCGCCCGGATTACCTGAAGCCGCACGCGATCATAGACCTTAAGACGTGCGAAGACGCAAGCCCCGAGGGGTTCAGCCGAGCCGCTGCCAATTACGGCTACCACCTACAGGCGGCGCTATACTGCGATGTGCTGGAGTATATAAGCGAAAAGGAGCGCCTGTTTGTGTTTGTGGCGCAGGAAAAGGAATACCCCTACGCGGCAGCCATCTATAAACCCACAGAAGGCTTTATGGCGCAAGGCAGGTATGAGTATCAGCTGGCACTGGATAAGTACACAGATGCCATGCAGACAGGCCAGCATAAAGGGTACGAAATGTTCGCACCGGCAGAGGCCAACGGTGTGATTGAATTAGAACTTCCAGCTTACGCATACAAGGAGAAACAATAGCCATGAGCAACTTAGCAAAACAACCCCGCGACATCGTGGCCTCTGCCAAAGCAAGATTTGAGGCTGTTGAAAACAATAAACTGGACTTCCAGCGCGAGGCAGGCTTCGCCTTGCAGATACTTCAGAAGAACCCCTTCCTGGCTAAGACCAACCCGGAGAGCATCAAAAACGCGATCATCAACTGCGCCTTGACCGGGCTGACGCTCAACCCAGTCTTGAAGATGGCCTACCTGGTGCCGCGCAAAGGCGAGTGTGTACTGGATCCATCTTATATGGGCTTAATTAAAGTGCTTACAGACGCTGGCAGCGTGAAGAACATCTATGCCGAGGTGGTGTATGAGGCGGATCAGTTCTATATCGAGCAGGGTACAAGCCCGAAGCTGGAGCACAAGCCGGAAATCATGGGAGACAGAGGCAACAAAATAGGAACGTACGCGGTGGCCTTCCTCCACAACGGGGGCTATCAGTTTGAGTTCATGCGCGCCGATCAGGTGTCTGCAATTAAGTCTCGGTCGGAGATGGGCAAAGATGGGAAAGGCAGCTGGAAAACAGACGAGGACGAGATGTGGAAAAAAACCGTGGTGAAGCGCCTTTATAAGTACCTGCCAAAAACGGAGGTGAGCGAAAGCGTTGCCAAGGCGCTGCAGCTGGATTACCAGAACAATGGCATAGACTTCGAGGCAGAGCGTGCAGCTAAGGCAAAATCCAATGCAGAGATGCTGTTCGATGAGCACGAGGATGTGACGGAGCAGGCAGCGAGCAAACTGGCTCCAGGTGTTCAGGCTGAGCCGGAGCTGGTGGAAGAGATAAAGAGCTTGCTTACAGCTGACGTCTTCAGCGAAAGCGACATGGGAGCCTATGAGCGAAGAATCTCTACCCTTACCAAGCTGCAGGCGCGTGAGCTGCTCGATGAGGTAAAGCAGGAAATAGCCAAACGCGGAAAGGGGGTGGCAGCATGAGCCTGTACTACCAGCCTGAAGTGCGCCATAGCCTGACACAGGATGAGGAGGACCACCTGGAAGCCTTTGCCCGGCTGCTCACCGGCCACATGCGCGAAGTGATGCTGCGCCGCATGAACCCATTCACCTCGCTTGATGAACTGTACCTGATCGCAAAGAAAGAGGAGATGGACGTGCACCTGGCGCGACTAGATACCAGCAAGCCCTTCGCAGTACTGAGAGAGCAGATCGACCATGTGGCAAAGCTGGGGCTGGGAGTGATCGACCTCTCGCAGGGCGTATTCGACTACTCCACGCAGGCCATCATCAAACAGGAGGTGTACGCATGAAGAGAATGATGCACCAACTGCTGCTGGCCCTCGCCACGGCAGGGAAAAAGGCAAACCCTTAAAATCCAATACCTACCATGAGTAAGACAAAACAAGCGCCTGAAAAGCAGGCGAACGGCCACTCCCTTGCCTTTTCGGAGCGGATCAAAGCAAAAAAAGAACCTATCGCCCTCTGCCTGATTGTAAGCGGTGTGATTTCGGTCATCTGCTGCATGCTGGTTCTGCTGTCCTGCGGGGCGGTGGATCAGGGCTACAGGTGGGGCGGTCCGCTGCTCCGCTTCCTGGGTGCCGGCTGCCCTCCGGGTGACATGGCGGCGCTATACGTGCTATTCGGATTGTTCGGCATCGTCTACGGTACGCAGCTGCTGGTGGACCTGGAGCTGGATCAGATCCGGCAGAGCATTGATAAGGAGGTTGAGCCATGGTAACAGGTAAAGTACCGCGCGGCAGCTGCTACTGCAAACTAAGCCAGCTAGTGATACACCTGGCAAATGTAAAACCGATTCATAAACCAATAAACAATTCAAGCCATGCTACAAAAGCAACTTTATGAAGGCGACCCGGCAGATCTGATCAGAGAGAACCTGCGCGCCAACTCTTACAAGATCCTGGCAGAGGAGAAATACATGAAGCCGCTCACGCCGGACGAAGTGGACGCACACCGGGCTAACGTCACGGAGAGCTACATCAAGATTCAGTCAATCACAGAGCAGATAAAGGAATACACTGATCTGAAAAAGGCAGAGCGCAAACCCTACGAAGAAGAGCTGAAGCAGTCAGCCTATGCGGTGAAGACAGGTCAGGTGGAAGTGCGGGGCGACCTGTACATGATCGATGACCAGGAGAATCGCATGATGGGCATGTATGATGCGACCGGCAGACTGGTCAACTCAAGGCCGCTGCTTCCGGAAGAGCGCCAGACCAACTTCATGAGCGTCACCCGCATGAACAGGGCTGCCAACGACACTGACTATTAATCACCAATTATTTAATCAGAAATGAAAAATCAAGAAGTAAACATCAACGTGTCAGGAGACACAAAAGAACTGGTAATCAGACACGGAGACGCAGAGGTATTGCGATACCCAAAAACAGTAGATATCGCAGGCGCCATCACGGCACCGAGAGAGTACCTGCAGGGGAAGAAGGACAGCTACTTGGAGTTTGGCAATTTGGTCTACATCTCCTCCGACTCCTCTCTGTATGTGGATCGCGAGAATAAGGAGCTCGTGCTTTTGCTCAACGAAAGATCAGAGTTTCGTGATAGGGTAATAGGACAGCTAACTGTGAGCGAGGAGCTGGAATTGCTGCAGGTAAACTCTGACAAGCGCTGGAGTGTGCAGGACCTGAAAAGAATGCTTAAGCAGGTACGCTTCATGTTTGCAGACCGCGATGAGAGCCTGGCTATCATCGCTGCACTGGAGAAGTTCAACGCCACTGTGACTACCAGCCTGACACAGCACTCCAGCAATAGAGGCGACAGCCATAACGCCATTGAGCGCACGGTGTCGGGCATTGAGTGGCGCAACTTCTTCACCCTGAACATTCCAATCTTCAAAGGTGGCGAGAAGAAGAAGTTTATGGTGGAGATCGCGGTGGATGCCACTGATGCCAACGTGCGCTTCTTCCTGGACTCTCCTGATCTGTATGACTTGCAGGCGCAGGTGCTGGATCAGGTGTTCGATGAGGAGGTGAAGTACTTCCGGGAGTGGGGCTGCTCTGTGGTAACTATCAGCTAAATCAAAACGGGGCCGCTCCTGCAGCGGCCCCTCACTTAACACGATTCAAAATTATGCAAACGCAAGAAGTAACTACCCCAGGCCGTCGCGGCTACCCTAATAGAATTAAGCCTGCCAAGAGCGAGTTGGCAGCAACTATAGATCATATCGAGTGCCGCTACTCAGAGCAGGATATCAGGAAGATGTACGGCTGTTTTCTGGCTGGCAAAGGCAGGAGCGCCAACTACTCGGACATGCCCACCAAGTGCAGAAACAAAGCCAATTCGGAAGACTTGGATAAGATCGTATCCAGCCTCGCAGGGGTGTGGTCAGTTTTTAAGAACAAGTAAAGTTAAAATGGATAAGAAAAGAGCAATAGAGCGCATCCGCTTCTTTGATGCGATGCCAACGCTAAAGCATGAATGGAAAGCAGAGCTTGAAGCGATACTTAAGCAGTATCCAGACCTCAAATATTTAAAGTAATGGATTTATGGTACTAGGTTTTAAAAGCCAGTTTCAGGACAAGATCCTGGCTGGCACTAAAATTCACACAGTTAGGCAAGATCCTAACAACCGCTGGAGGCGAGGTAATAAAATCAACTTTGCCACAGGAGTTCGCACCAAGAACTACAAAGAATTTAAAGTAGGAACGTGCATTTCAACACAGGAAGTTTTCATGACTTACTCTCATGTGCTCGAAATGTCAGTTGGCAGCAACTATCTTTTTGGATATCCTGAACGCCTAGAGTTTGCACAGAGGGATGGGTTTGACACATTAGAAGATTTTGAAGCTTGGTTTTATCCATTAATCAAAGCAGCTCCGGATGGCCTTTATAAGGCAAAACTTATTCACTGGACTGATTACAGATACTAATGCCAACCATGACCAGTGACCAGCACGCGCACTTCGTGGGCCTGAGCCAGGAGTGGTGCCAGCTTCGGGAGGAGTTCCACCGGGCTGGTACCTCCAAGGCCAGAAAGCAGGAGATCAGAAAGCGCAAGCGGGAGGTGGAGGCTGAGCAGGATCTAATGCTGCAGCAGGAAAAGGAGGAGAGCGATGAAGTACGAATGGAGCAACACACTGGAGGAGTTCCTGCTAAGGCTACAGCCGGCGCAGCAGACCTGCCACGGGCTTAACGGTGCAGAGGCCATACTCCTGCAGATGCATTTAAGAAGCGGCCCTGAGCAGGGCGCAGACAGTGAAGAAAGGAAAGCAGCTTAACACTATGAGATTTTTAGAAAAAGACTTAGAGGATATTATTTACAACCACAAGGAGGTGTGTAGCGAGAAGGGTTTATTGGAATGCTACCCAAGTGAGTATTCCCACCTTTTCCGCCAGGTAAATCTGGGTAAATACGGGGTGGCGGATCTCATTTCAGTGGATGTTATACAAAACAGGCCAACCAGAACCATAAAGGGGCGGCACTGCCATTATCACCGCACACTATCAATATACATCATAGAGTGCAAGCTTAATGAGGTGAACGTGGCTGCTTATCTACAGGCTAAACGTTACAAAACAGCCATACAGGAGTTGCTCCAACGCTACAATCTGAAGAATACTAAAGTAGATATTAAGGTAGTGTTAGTAGGCGGTAGCTTAGATGAAGGCTCTGATTTTGTTTTCCAGCTCAATGATGACCACAAGTGCACAGTCTACACCTATGCTTATGGCCCCAACGGAATTGAATTCACTGATCAGGATAAAGGCTGGCGCTACACCGCTGGCATGTCTTCACGGTGCCAGTCAGACGCCCCATACTATATTAGATCCGTCTTGAAGAAATCTATAATTGAATGGGAGAAGCAGCGAAAAGAAGAAGAGGAAAGCTTCCGAGAGTTCTGCAAGATGCGAGATATGGAAGAATTACAAGACAAGAAAAAGGATTAACCCTATGGCTACCACTAAGAAAGACCGCTACATCAAGGTAACTGAGCAGATAACCAAGCTGCCGGTTGCCCCTGGCCTACAGATGATGTACGCTGAGATACTTCATCTTAGTGAAGGCAAGGGGTACTGCTACGCCAACAATAAGCACTTCGAGAACCTATTCAAAAAGTCCGACTCATGCATCAGCAAATGGGTGAAGACGCTAGAGAAAAAGGAGCTTGTGTACCGACTGGTGATACGCTCCAGCATGGGCACAGAGCGCAGGCTTTACCTTAATAAACTAAAGTACCTGGAGGCTCAGAAGGAGCACACCGAACAAACCCTAACAGGCAGGCAAAATACACAACCGGGGTTGGCAGAAAGTGCAACGGGGGGGAGTACAAACATACAACCCGGGGTTGCACAAAATAACAACCCGGGTTGTCCAAACTTACTACCCGGGGTTGCCCAAACTTACAACCATAATATACCAGAGAATATTACAGGTAATAATACAGTAGAGATTATTTCTTCTTCTGAGGAAGAAGAACGTTTAGACGATCCCCAAATAAAAAATCGGTGGGAGGGGACAGGCCAAAAAGAAGAAGCAGTCACTTACGTCTCTGGGCAACCAAATGAAGAAAAAGAAAAAGGTTGCGCGCAAAAAGAAAAAGAAGCCGAGCAGATCAGTGCCCGTGCAAGAGAGGAAATGTATCAGGATGCCTGGTGGGAGTTCTACAAAGCCCAAAACAAAGGTGAAGAGCCCCCGCACAGCTGGCGCAACCATTACACGATCGGAGGCCCCCTACAAAAAATACAGCAGGATTTAGCTGCTGTATTTGATGGGAATGAGGAAAGGGCCTATCAGGAGTTTGTGTCCATCCTTTCGGGCTGGCAGCACCCTAAGAACTACCATCGTGGGAGGCTAAAGCCTCAGCAGATACACAAACACCTGGTTGAAATTCGAATGATTTTACGGGAGCAGCCCCAAAAGGTTAAAGAAAATATGGAGCAAGTACCAAAGTCAGAATTCGAGAAACGGGCAGACCTGGCACAGCGAGTAATGGCAGGCATTGAGTACGACGAAAACGGAAACAGAAAATGAGCACAGAACTGAAAATCATAAAGCATCCTAACTCTGCAAGCCTAGTGCGTTACGAGCAGGCAGGGGTAACCTACGAACCTACGGACTTCACTACGCCGTCAGACTTGGCAATACTTCAGGCTGTGAACGGCAGAAAGGTGTCAGAGTGCAAAGACGCTGAGCTGGATGCGGTCCTGATCAAGAGCATAAACACCGCTGTGCTGCTGCTGGGGCAAAAGAACCAGTGGAAGGATGAGCTAGATCAGCGGCCCCTCGTCAATGAGCTGTACCGCATGATTCGGCAGAAATACAGCTACTACACGCTGGAGGAGGTTGAGTTGATCTTCCGCCTCGGCAGCAGGGGTGAGCTGAAGGTAAAGCAGACGGATGTAGTCTTTCTGAACATCGAGCAGGTGAGTAGCTGGTTCCGTGTCTACAAGAATGATTGCAAGGCTAAGGCCATCAGCAACTGCAGGCGCATTGAGGAGTCAAAACCCAAAACTAACTACGACCCAAAGAACATGCTTCGTGAGGCGCTGGGCTTAATGGCAAACAAACAGGATCTACCACCTACCATGCTGACCTTGCTCCAGGCCTGCTATTACGACAAGTTCGAGAAGGCCGGGCTCATACAGCTGTCCCTGGAAGAGAAGAAGCAGATTCACCTGGAGGAGCGGGAGAAGGAGTTGGAGCGAACAAAGGCAGACGCTTCCAACAGAGGACCGGAAAAGAGATTTGCCTATAGGCTTTTCAAAGAAGCAGTTCAGAAGCTGGCCCCATTGTCCAATGACAACCCATTCGAGCGCAGGGTAAGGGGCAACTGTCGGGAGAGGGTATTTAAGCAGACTCTGCAAGAACTGGCTTGGACAGATACGGATGTTGAAACTTTGGAGCTGTAGCCATGGCACAAAGTAAAACAGAAGTCTGGACACCTGAAGAAGCCAGGCTGTACTTCTCCGGAGGCGGCAAGGCCAAAGCCAAGGTGAAGCGAAAGAAGACCGCTATTGAAAAGCAACTGGAGGAGGAGCTGCAACTGCACCGCATCCGGGAGCTGGAGAAGGCAACAGGTCAGCAGGTCGTGGCAGAGCACCGCTTCCACCCTGAGCGTGAGTGGCGTTTCGACTTCTACCTGCCAGCATGCAGAGTGGCTATCGAGGTGGAGGGAGGTGTGTGGACGCAGGGCCGGCACACTAGGGGGAATGGCTACACTGCTGACATGGAAAAATATAACGAGGCGCAGGCCATGGGCATCAAGGTGCTGCGCTTCACGCCGGATCAGCTGCTCAAGCCAAAGGCGTTGCGAGTTATCAATCAAGCACTGGATCAACAATGATAAATATCTACATCAACGGGCTAGGGTATCGAAACCCAGTCACCGAGGCGGATCAAATTATCTGGTTTTGGAATCAGCTGGCTAAAACCACTTACAGGAAGGTGCCGACGAGGTTCTGGAATAGCATAAAAGAGCAATACAAAAGGCGTCTGCTTGATCTGGAGGCTTACGAGGTACTGGCGTTCATCAACGACAAAACCACCTCAGCACAAGAGAAAAGAAGAATTGCAGCACGAGAAAAGGCTAAGGCCAAAGCTCAGATTGAAATGCGAAATTTTGATCGGGACTGGAAGGAGCAACGCTTTAAGCTGCACCTAATCAATTCGATCAACTACAACTAACTATAAAATGTATCACGAAAACCTAATGATTAATCAAGCACAAATTATACTCAGAAACGAGGATCGACTGCAGGTCATGCGCTCATACCCTGATAAGTACTTTGATCTGGCTATTCCTGATTTTGAGTACGGCATTGGAGAGGATGGAGAGAGCAACCACTCCAGAGGCGGTTTAGCGGAGGCAACAAAGTTTACTCCCAAAGCCTGGGATAGAGAGCCTCCGCCACAGGAGGTTTTTGATGAGCTATTCAGGATTAGCAAGCATCAAATCATTTGGGGAGGCAATTACTTTATTGACAAAATCAAAAAGCCATCAGCAGGCTGGATAATATGGGATAAAGTCAATGGGAACACTCATCAATCTGACTGCGAACTGGCCTGGACATCCTTTGATATGGGAGCCCGCATCTTTCGATTTATGTGGGCTGGCATGAGGCAGGGTAAAAACATTGATCAAGGCTACATCATGCAGGGGAATAAGAAGATGAATGAGAAAAGGCGACACCCATGCCAGAAGCCACGCGCACTTTACAGATGGCTCTACCAAAAATTTGCGGAGAAGCACTTTCGAGTTTTTGACCCTGGTTTCGGCAGCGGCAATTCTGCAATTGAAGCCTACTGCTTTGGAGTCGCAGAGTATGTCGGATGCGAGATTGATGAGGAATACTATTCTGATGCAGTGGCAGAACTTGAAGCCGCTAGAGAACCACTACCAGTTTTTAAACATTAATTAACCTAAAGAATTTATGACTAAGCACATGAAACACACATTGTTGAAAGTAACTCCCTTTATTGAGGTTGAGAAGCTGTCTTTCACTAAAACAGTGGCGGCTGAGCCTACTACAGAGAAGGTAACAGTTATGTATGGCGAGATGCTGCTTGGTGAACTGACAGAGCAGCAGGTTCAGCAGCTCAAAGCTATTCTGGTGCCGCCTGTGGATAAAAGCAGCTTATAAACATAGTTGCTAACAATTTTAGATATTAACTAAGTTATTTAGCAGCCGCTCTACTATAGGGCGGCTGTTTTTGTTTCAGCTCTTGCTAATTTATATAGTATATTTACTAAATTTACATCTGATTATTTAGTAATTTACTGTTATGGCAGCATCATCATCGAAGAAGGGAAAACCAGAGCACCACCATACTCCAGAGGAGCGCATGGAGGTGGCTTCTGCTATTTGCGAGATGTACGCCACAGACAAGTACACTATTGCCTCCTGCTGTAAGAAGCACGGTATCTCGGAGACGACATTCCGTGAATGGCGAAATGAAGTCGCGGAAGTCGCGGATTTATATAAAAAGGCGAAAAGCGATGCAATATCTTCTCGGAAGGACAGGATTCAGGAGAAGGCGCTAGTTGGGTTGGAAAAGCTGGTGACCGGCTTCAAAGCCACGGAAACTACCAGTGAGCCTATCATCAACAGGAAGGGAGAGCCAGTACTGGGTCCTGACGGTAAGCTGTTGGAGCGCGTGAAGAAGACGGTAAAGATATTTGCCCCTAACCCTACCGCTGTCATTTTCGCCCTGAAGAACACCGACTCCGAAAACTGGAAAGATAAGCAGGAGCTGGACCATACTACCAAAGGCAAGGAACTGGAGCAGCGGGTAGTGTTCTATTTACCTGACAATGGGCGAAGTAAAAAGGGTTAGTCCGCAGGAGGGCTTTCAGGAGGACTTCCTGAGCAGCGCTGCTGATATAGTGATAGGAGGCGGCGCAGCAGGCGTCGGCAAGACTTACGCGCTGCTGATGGAGGGCGGCAGGCACATAGACAATTCAGGTTTCGGTGCAGTGATCTTCAGAAGAACGAGCCCACAGATCAGAATGGAAGGCGGTCTCTGGGACACGTCACTAGAGCTGTATATCGGCATAGGGGGCAGCCCCAAAGAAACAACGCTTGATTGGAAGTTCCCAAGTGGCGCCAGTGTTGGCTTCAGCCATTTGCAGTATGAGAACGACAAGCTGAACTTTCAGGGCTCTCAGATAGCGATGATCGGATTCGATGAGCTGACACACTTCTCCGAGTCCACCTTCTTTTATATGCTTAGCCGGAACCGCTCGACCTGTGGCGTGGAGCCATACGTGAGAGCAACGTGCAACCCGGATCCCGACAGCTGGGTGGCATCTTTCATTGATTGGTGGATAGATCAGGAGGAGAAGCTTCCGGATGGTAGCCCTAACCCAACCTATGGCTTGCCTATAGTGGAGCGTGCCGGCAAGGTCAGGTACTTCACCAAGGACGGCGATAGTATTGTGTGGGGTGACACGGCAGAAGAGGTGGTGGCAAGATGCCCGCACATCTTCAAAGGGGAGCTGGCCAACGTGCGGCCTAAGTCAGTGACGTTCATACCTGGCTCTATCTATCAAAACAAAGAGCTGCTTAGCGTGGACCCCGGCTATTTGGCTAACCTGATGGCACAAGATGAAGCCACACGTGCCTCGCTGCTGGATGGTAACTGGAAGATAAAGCTGGATGGCTTCGGGCTGTTCGATTACCAGCGCATATACGACATGTATACCAATGAGCACGCAGAAGGCGGCAAAGGCTATATAACGATAGATGCAGCGCGCTTTGGTTCTGACCTGGCTGTGATCTGGGTTTGGGACGGGTGGCGCATAGTTGATTTGGCTTGGTTCCCTAAGAGCAGTACTAAAGACATTGCTGATAAGGTGAAGGAGTTTGAAAAGCAATACAAAGTGCCGCGCAGCCAGACGGTTTGCGATGCTGACGGAGTAGGCGGCGGTGTCATAGATCAGTGTCCGGGCATGCAGTCCTTTGTGAACAATGCGGCGCCTCTACCTAACCCGAACGGGCCAAAGGATAAGAAGGGGCAGCCGGTCAAAGAGAACTATGATAACCTGAAGACGCAGTGCTTCTACATGATTGCCGATAAGGTGAACGCTGCGGCGGTGTACGTGCCTGATGGTATAGCCGAGCGCAGAGTAGGCAAGAAGAAAGTGCGGGAGTATTTCAACGAAGAGCTTAGAGCGATTAAAAAGGCTAATACAGATTCTGACGGCAAGAAGGGCATAAACTCGAAGGAGCAGCAAAAAAACATCCTGCGGCGGTCTCCTGACTTTGCAGATGCCTTTGCGCTACGGTGCTTCTTTGAGCTGCACCAGGTAAAGAGAGTTAAATCCAAAACGATAAAGCGATGATCCGCTACACGATTAACCAAGAGCAGCGCTATGCCAGAACAGAGTGGGCCGAGCTGACGCTGGGCGAGTACCTGGCCATTGCAGCCAGCGACAGCACCAACGAGTCGCTTTGCCTGCTGAGCGGCCTCACGCCTGCAGAGATGGAGCACCCGCAGGCGGCACCCATCGTGCAGGCCTGCCACGCGCTGCTGGAGTCTGAGCCCTTTGGCATCAAGCCGGAGTGGCTGGGGCAGAAGCTGGGCGGTGACGCGATCGGAAAGATGGAGCTGAGCCGCAAGTACCTGCGGGAGCATGAGGAGCCTGAGCAGGCTTTCCCGTTTCTCTACGCGGTGTACAGGTGGCCGGAAGACTACGATGCGGTGTACGCCATGTCTGGAGCAGGCTTCCCGGCAGAGCTGCTGGAGAAGGCGAAGGCAGTGCCGCTGGTTGAAGTGCTAGGGGCGGTCTTCCATATCATGAGCGAGATGCAGGAGCTCGACAAGCGCTACGGGCCGCTGCTGGAGAAGGAGCCAACCGAGGAGCAGTATCGGGCAGGCATCGACAGGTTCGAGAAGTACGGCTTCTACGCCACGCTCACCAGCTACTGCTCCGGAGACATGACCAGGGCGAAGGAGTTGCTGCAGCTGCCTGCCAACGTGTTTTACACTATGCTCTGCATCGACACGGAGCGCAGTGACTATGAGGAGAAGTACCGGGAGATCATGAGCAAGCAGGGGTGATATGAGCGCAGAGGAGGAATACGAAGTGGAGCGCACCATCAAGCGGCTCTCGCAGGACACAGAGCACAGCATGCCCGTGCTCCGCCCCTTGGACTACGAGCCGCTGGGCGCCTGGGCAGATGAAGAGATAGAGGGAATAGCAGCCAATCAGACAACATGACTTACGCAGAACTGGAGGCGCTCATCGGGCGCATCGCACTTGACACACTAGCCGGAGTTGGACACTTCCACTGCGGTGGCTCTGACAGCCTGAAGCAGGCGGTGGAGAATCACGGCTATCCGGTAATTGACTTGGATCCAATCACTGGTACTCGCAATATTGAGACTGGTAACAAAGTGGCAACAATAACCATGGGCTTCTTTGAGAAGCATGAGAACTCACCATCAGCTAGTGAGCTGCAGGCAATCTACTCCAGGCAGGAGGCTATATCAGCTCGTTTTCTTGTCATGCTGGATGATGAGGATGATTTGGGCAATATCATGGTTAAAGACTCACTGGTGCCCCACCATACAGCACAGAACTTGGCAGGCATCGCTATTCAGTTCACACTTAAACTTCCGATCAGTCTATGCTTCTAGCCTCGCACCTTAGACTGGAGCACCTGGGCAAGCAACTGGTGGAGCAGCTGGCCTACAATATCGGCACGATGGACACAGGCCAGTATCTGCCGGCTTCTCACCGAGAGGCCATGGCAGCTACGGTGAAGTATGAGATTGACGAGGAGGAATTCCGCATCGTGGGCGGTGAATACATCTGGACTTATGAATTGGGCAGAGGGCCTACGGTAAACCCTGGTACCGGCGCTGTTCGCAGGTATGTGAAGGAGTACATTCAGGAGGAGGGCATTGCGCCACGTGGGCAGGACCGCCAAGGCATGCCCATTGACGAGGACACACTAGCCTACTTCATCTCCAGGCGCATACACGAGTCAGGATCTAAGCCTTGGCGCAACGCACAGCCCACGGGTGTGATCTCGGAGGTGATCAACGATAAGACGATTGAGAAGGTGGAGGCGCTCCTGAGTGAGGCCTTTACCATAGAGATAGCAGAGTTTTTACTAGCAGCAACGGAATAATGGAGATACAGGAAAGGCCGAAAGGCTACAGTGCGGTAGGAGGCAGGCTACCAAACCCAGTGGTATACCGCATCGGCACCCTGAGCGCCTACGTGAAGGCGACTATTCACAGGGCTGATGGCAATGTGATCAGCACGCTGAAGGTAGCATCGCGCAATGGAGTGGCACTGGTGGACGTGAGCAGCTTCCTGCGCTCGCAGATGCAGCTTTCTGTGCCTGTTGGCGCACTGACTGTGGAGCCTGCTGTAGGTTCGTCTGTGGCCTACTACTGCACCTTTGAGGATGCAGAAGGGCTAGTGCTGGATGACAGCCAAAACGAGCTGTACGCGGTGGCTGCGGCCCTGCCTGCGGGAACATCTGACTATAGCGGCTACACGATCTGATGCCTGCGCTGTTCGCCACCGGACTTGATCGGCCACTGCTGGCGCACGGTTACCCGCTCACGCTTACAGTGGCTGTAAGCCCTGACGTGCGGCAGCAGCTCTACTTCGAGCGGGTGTACCGTGGTAGTGCAGGGAAGCAGCTGGCTATACGCTCCACGCTGGTAGAGGCAAGGGGCTTGGTACTGCTGCATGATCAGGGGCCTTGGCCTGTTGGCACATCGAGTATCGAGGCAAGTGTCACCAACCGCAACAGGGCAAGCGAGGCAGATCCGGAAAGAGTGGTACCAGTAGCGCAGGTGCTGCCCTCTACTTTTGCCACATCGCTTGATAAGCCCGTGTTGCACGAAGGTAACCCGCTGCACCTGAGTATTGGCCTGAACGGCACACGGCAGGTGGTGTACCTGGAGCGGGTGTATCTGGATCAACAGCGCAGGCAGCTGGCAATCAGGAGCGACATTATCTATGACCGCAACATGCTGGTGGGCCTCAACCTGCACGAGCCTGCGCCGGTACCGGGCACGCGCTACATGGAGGTGAGCCTCACCAACCAGTACAGGGCAACAGAGTCTGCGATGACGCTGGAGTATGAATCGCTTGAATGGAATGAGTTAGAATACAACTAAATGCTACAGGAAGAACAAGTATTAGACGAGCTGCTCGATGCGGCAAAGCCCGGCTCGGTGGATGACACCATCAAGGTGTTTCCGGATGTCACGAGGCTGGATGAGAATAAGACCAGCGGCAGGAAGCACCGTGTGCTGCTGAAGGCGATCATCGGCAGAGTAAAGGCATGGGTGAAGGCGGAGCTTTTGGGAAAGTCAGACACCGACCACAGGCATGCCATCGGCGATGTGGAAGGTTTGGGGACAGCGCTTGATGATCACAACAGCAGGATTGCCTCCAACACGGAGGCGCTGGGCGACACGCTGCGGAAGGGTGATGTAGCTACTTCTACAGATGCAGCACAAAATGAGAAGTTAGCAAAAATTTCCCAGGTTCGGCAGGTCCCTATGGCTGGATTAGGACGCGCAACATGGGGCACAGGTACAAACGCAGGTGTGCAAGCAACAGATAGCTTGTTATTGTCAATCGGGAAGCTGAACACTCGGTCGCTTGTGTCTCTAACGGTAGACGACTTAGCAGCAGATAACAGCGCAGTAAATAACGCAAAACCTATTACCGTTCAAGCTGCTAATAACGCTTACCTTCCAAGAAATAGATATTTTGAATATTCTTCAGGTACAACCTACAAAGCAGGAGACAAGGTTTGGAGTGAAGATACAGATTATGAAGTAGTAAGCAATTATACTGCGAGTTCGATAGCAAATGATTTCATTGACGGGCGCATAAGGTTATCAGGCCAGTTTATAAGGGCTACAGGGTTCGCGAGATACTTTAAAAAGAATGGCGGCCCTTTTGAGTTTTACCCATACGAAAGGTTCATTCAACTAAAGATATTATCTGAAAACCTGTTTGATTTCAATTTTACTGTAGAAGAAGGAGGGCCACTTGAAGGTCACGAGTTGCGCTTTGAGGTTGAGCTAAACGGCACAACACCGACATTAATTTTTAATAATTTCTTTTCTGGAGATATGTCTATCTCTGGATTTGCAGCTACAGATACTGTTGTATTCGAGTTCTTATGTGAAACTACAGGGGTATACACACTACAGGCAAAGTATAAAAAAGGGGCAAACTTATCTGCTGCTTCTACAGGAGGAACAGGCACAGGCACCTCCGAAACAGCCGAAAGCATCAAGACCAAGCTGCAAAGCCTCACAGGCGAGGCAAGGCTGGATGCCTCTGCCATTAAGAACCTTCCGACAGGCGGGGGTACTGTGGATGAGACGTTTGAGAAGCACAACATCGTCTCGGGCACTGCCACAATCACGGTGACAAACAACAACGACGGGGCGATCTGGAATACCACTACGAATGCAGCAGGTACGCCAAGTATAATTACTTTTTCAGGTACGCATAAAGCTAATAAGTGTAAGTTCATTCGCGTGATGGGTGGCCCTACTCCTCCTTCTATTACGGGGGCTGTGGAGGAGTTTAACAGCGCTGGAATCTTCAACACCACGCCAGGCTATGTGAACGTGCTAGCAGTCACCTCCAGCTACGATGCTACGGGGTCTATAAAAATATATTATTACTGGAGATAATGGCGCAGAAAAAAGACTACAACTCAAATCTAGTGGAGTTTTTGCGCTCGTTCGGGGCCATAAACTTCAACAAAAGCAATGACTATGGGAAAATAACAGGTTCTGAGGCCCTGGCTTTCCCCTCTATGACCATCTCGATACAAACCAAGTTTACGACTACAAATAACTTGGTTGTCTTTGAAAAAGCTTCAGATAACACTTCTGTGCTATGTCAAACAGGTAATGATTTTACTAAGGGTGGCACTGCTTCTAACTCATTAGATTTAAGGGGTAGATTATTATTTAGTTTGGGTACATCAAGCGGCCAGGCGCTTCAATCCACACAAGTAGGGTACACAGCTGTAATCAATGATAACAATTGGCATGAGTCAGTCTATGTTGCAGATTCAGCAAGTTCTGTACAAAGAACTTTTACTGATGGAGATATTGCATCTTCTGTTCCTATGAACACAATTCCAGCTGCCAACTCAAACGAGTGGAATGTTGGGGCTAGAGCGACTGGTAGCATAGGCTATACAGGAGAGATGGCTGAGCTTGCGGTATATGATAGAGCGAAATCAGCTGGTTTCATCAAAAAACAGAAAAGCCTCCTTAAAAGATACCTGCAAAGTAGAGCGGAAAAACCAGAAGGGTTAGTAGCTTATTTTCCTAACACACCCATCGCAGTTAACGATAAAGACTGGACGCACGAGTGGACAGATGTGGTGTATGGCTACGTGATGCGCATTTACAACAACCCATCGATTACATCTTACAGCAGATAAAATGGAACAAATAGAAAGACACGACTACAAGAGGGAAGGCAGGCGCTTTGCCGATTTCTGGGGCACAAACGAGCACGGCGAGGTAATGCTTTGGACCGACCACATCGATCCGAGTCCGGGCATGGTGACAAAGGGGCAGCCTGTTAGGGAGCACCCCGATGAAGTGAGGATCAAGTTCAGGACCGACGATCAGGGCAGAGGTGTGCTGCACAGCATCGAGTCCACGTTTGGAATTGTGCTGTTAGGCAACGATGGTACGGTAGTCTCGGCCACTGCGTACGGCGGCTCAGGCTTCGCAAACGACCAGGACAAAAGAGAATTCATCAATAAGTTCAAGGCCATCATTGCCTCTATATTCAATTTCAGGTCTAGGATGCGGGAGGGTCACAACTACCTGCCGCCGTTTATGCTAGACGTAAACGATAATCCAACGCCTGTGCCGGAGGCATACTATGAGGCAGGCGTGGAGATAAACGGGGTGGTGTACAACACACTCTCAGCGCCTACAAACAACTATGCCACCCACAATACAGACGGCACGCCCATAAATCCTTCGACAGATGCAGAAGCGACAGTTTAAGTTTGTTTGCCTCCTTGCAGAGCACACCAAGTTTAGCCCTTTGCAGCCAGGTACAGTATTCAGCATCTCCATTAGGGTTCTATGCTGCAGCAGGTACAGCCACTACTCGATCCTGATGGTAGATGAGGTAGATGGCACATATCACGTGATCGAGAGCACATGGCCGGAGGTGAAGGTGAAGACCTACCTGGAGTGGTACGCTCACTCTGATCGGCTCGTGCTTCCGCAGTTTCTGGATCAAAGCATTTGGCCTTTCGACTTAGAAGCGGTGCTGGCCAAGGAAGGTGAGAAGTATCCTGTGCGTGATATCGTAGAACAACCGCTGGACATTATTCGCACCAATTGGGTTGCCATTGGACATCGTTGGAACGGCAGAAGCGGCATCGGCAGGGTAGGTACTTTCTGCACCGAGCTGGTGGCCACAGGCATGGGCAGGGCTGACTCCTTCCGCATTAGACCCAATGATCTGTACTCTCCTCTTGGTATCGTGGGCATCACCAATGGTGAGGAGTTTCGCACTTACAAAGGGCAGGAGGCGGTGCTGCCGCAGTTTCTTCTGTACGCATAAAAATTATAAGCAATGGCATTAATAGATATCTTCCTTGTAGATGTGCCTGATGGCTCAGGCATTTACTATCAATCTTATGTAGTGCGCTGGGACGACGTTGCACAGGATATCAGTGTATGGAATGTGGATACGTTTGAGCAAATCGGAAGCGGGTTTATGTTAGAGGAGGAGCCAGACCCGGAGCAATACACAATTCAGGAAAGCGACGGAGACATGAGGTATTTTACGCAGCAACGCTACTTCCCTTACGCGCAGCTCGCCGCCAACTCTCCTGATCCAGAACCAGAACCTGATCCGCAGCCAGAACCCGAGCCTGAACCGGAACCAGAGCCAGAGCCAATACCGGAGGTGCTGGGCTGCACCGACTCGACCGCCGACAACTACAACCCCGAAGCCACGCCCGGCAACGCAGACCAGAACGCCTGTACCTACTCACCTAAGGTATTTACAGAGGTGAAGTTGATTGAGGTGTTGCCCTGCTCGGACGGCGTGTGCCTGCGCTGGTTCAACTCTTTGGGCGGTATTGACACGTGGGTGTTTGACGGTAAGGTGGACCGACCGTTTGCATCTGAGGCAGCAGGTGAGTTCAGCTACAGCAACGGTTTGTTGGGTGCTGCCTCCAAGTCTGGCAGTCCGGCAATGGTGCTGCGCGCTGCAGGGCTGGACTACAACCGCTATCAGGCGCTTTGGCAGCTCTACACCTCACCGAAGGTATGGATACACACCGAGGCAGGTGAGGCGGAAGACGTGTATGTGCAGCCTGCGACATTGCCGGCCATGCCGCTTGGCAGAAGAAGCTATGACATTACGGTGGAAATCATCAAAGCACCGATCAACACGCTGAGAAGATAATGGAATTGTACATCGATAATCAGAAAGTGGACCTGGCACCGGATGCTGTTTTTGCAGTTACAGTTCAAAGCAATGATATTACGAAACCAGAGTCCGTGCAGAGCTCCTACTCCAACAGCCTGACGCTGCCTTACACGGAGCGCAACCACCAGGTGCTGAGCAATGCCGCCGATGTGGCCAGTCAGAGCCGTGCGCCTTATACTAAGCTGAATGCCTCCGTGCTACAGGATGGGGTGGAGGTGGTGCCGCTGCCGAAAGCTTTCCTGACCGAGGCGAATGAGGGTTATGAGCTGCAGGTGTTTAGCGGTGCGCTAGATCTGTTTGCCAGGCTGGGCGACAAAAGCATTCGTGACCTGGACCTCTCGCGCTTCAACCATACATGGGACTTTCAGAACGTGGTGACCGGGGCTAGGTACTTCCGCGACCACACCTTTGGCTATATCTACGATGCTATAAACAACGGTAAGCCTTTCACCTCCGGCAACCTATGGGCTGATGAGCGCCACCCTTCTGTGTTCGTGCGCACCGTGTTTGAGCAGATGCTGCTGGAGGCGGGGGTAGACTACACCGGCATAGACGACGAGCTGTGGGAGAAGCTGATACTGCCTTTCTCCAATGATAAGCCGCTGCACTCGCAGGCATGGCTGGATGCCAGGAAGCAGGTGCGTGACATGGCCGCGCTCACACCGATTGCGGTGACTGACCACGGTAAGCTGAAGGTGAAGGCCAGCATCTTCGCCACCTATATAGGTGAGAATGTAGCCTCTTCTATTGCTTTGATCCTGCGTCAGAACGGGGTGGAACTGAAGCGCGAGGAGATAACTGTCACCGCGTTAAACGAGACAGTGTTGGAGGCGACCTTCGACATCCTGCCGCCTTACAATCTGGCGGGGCTGGAGGTCTTAATACTTCGCAGCAACCTGTCTCCGGAGTCAGCGCCCGTTGCTGGAAACTCCCGCTACAGCTCCTTTGACGTGGAGAGCTCCTATGACGAGGAGGCCTACTTCAGAACGGAGTGGGATGTAGCGCTCAACCTGCCGGACATCAAGCAGAAAGACTTCTTCAAGGCTATACGCTCGCTGCTCGATCTGATGGTGACCTTTGACCCCTATAGCAATATGCTTTCTCTCACGCCATTCAACAGGCTGCTGGAGAATAGGGCGCAGGCGCTGGACTGGTCAGGTAAATTGGTGTATGTGGCATCGGAGCGCGTGCCGGTGCAGTACCGCTTCGGTGAGTTTGCGCAGAAGAGCTGGTGGCGCTATAAGGAAGATGAGTTAGGCGGTGAGGGTGATTACTTCCTAAGCATTGATGACAAGCAGCTGGAAGAGGAGAAGAACATCGTGGAGATGCCTTTCGCCGCCTCTGAGGACGTGGCAGGTTTTCTGCGTGTGCCGCTGTTTGAGTCAGACCAGAAATACCCACAAAACTACTCTCACACAGTGGACACGATTGCGCAGCGCAACTCCGGCAGCTTCTCCGATGGCAACCGGGTACATGTGAAGAACGCCACGGCAGACCCTTTTGTGAAGGAAGGCTGGGCGGTGTATGAGCGCAAGGCGGGCAGGTGGGAGCTCTCGGAGCAGATCACCTACAAGCGCAATAAGGTAGAGCCGCGCCTCGCTGTGTTGGGCGGTGAGTTGCCGCTGCTCATCCGCGAGAGCCGCAACTATGCGGTGAACGTGACAGGCAGAAGCAGCAGCTTTGAGCCGATCAGTTTCGCTGCCTTGCTTCCTACACGCTACACAGCGTTACAGGGCGTGCTGGAAAGCTGCAAGGGTATTACGCCATATTTCCTGCTCAGCGTGCAAGACGTGGCCGGCTATGACCCTGCCGTGCCGATCTGGCTCGACCAGTTCCAGGACTACTTCTACCTGAACAGCATCAACGAGTTCACGGGGGAGGGGCCGACTGAGTGCCAGCTGTGGAGGTTGTAGCACTACAACTTTGCAATGAAATTATATACAACTTTCATTGAAGATTATATAACAACAGCAAAGCCACCTGATGAGGGTGGCTTTCTGCTTAACGTGTGCGGCCTTTTCTTAGCGCCTCCACCTCTTTCTCCAGCTGCATGATACGCTTCATGAAGCCGGGCAGGGGCTTGCGGTTGAGCTCGTAGTCAGAGATGGTGGCGTCACGGCTAAACCCAACCTGCGCGGCGTACTGCGCCTGCGTGAGGCCTTGCTTCTCGCGGTGCCGCCTGAGCTTCTCGCCTTCCGTCAGCTCCTGCTCCAGTGGCTCCCACTCTTCCACGTCCCACACGCCCACTGGGTTGCCTGCGCCTTCCAGGCTGTCTACAAAGATGTTCTCCTCTTCGCCTATGAACACGCCCTCCTTCCAGTCAGATTCCCCTACTTTGCGAAACCTTACCTGCTGGTCGTTAGCAGGTAAGGTGGTTTTGTCTAGTTGTATTTGCATGGTTACTGCGCAATAACTTTTTTCGCCCAATCAGAGTAGCTGCCTTCAGCTCTTTCAAAGTTTACGAATTTATTCGGCTTGCTTATCCATAACGTGCCAAAGAGCAGCCCATGTTTTGAGCCTTCCTTTTTGCCATGATAGGGAAACACTGTGCTCTCTAGCTCTCCCACCTCCAAACTAAAACTTCCCTCGCTTCTTGGAAAACTGCTCCTAAACTCTTCTAGTTGAAGCTCTAGCGCTTGCTCTGCTGTTTCAGCTTTCTGCTTGTACAGCTTTGTGTTGCTTTGGTCTAAAGTGACCACAATCGCGAATTCTGACATTGTGTTCATAGTATTTAAGTTTATAAGTTGTGGTTTATTTGTTCATTACTGCAGCAAGAGCGCTATAGTCATTGTCTCTATTGTTGATAAAGTAGGTTGCTTTTGTTTGGTAAGCGATGATCTTGCTAGCTGCAACAGCTTTCTCAAAAGAAGCCTCGCCATACTGCACCAGGTACTCTACTGTTCTTCCATATCTGCGAAGTGCGTCAAGAGCATCGCAAAGAGCGTTATTAACTATTATGTATGCTATATTGGTAACCATTTTCTCGCGAAGTGATTCAGCCCATTTTACTTGCTTTTCAGAACCTTCCAGGGGTTTGAAAGAAGCTTTGCACATAGCCAGTATGTTCTGATAGTCTTCGCTGTTTGGGATAAGGCGATGCTTGTTTGGCTCACCTTTAGCGAGACTTACAAGTTCTGGAAATGTTAGTGCAGATTTCTTAGCTTTTGCCCAGGCTGCTTTAAGGGCTTCTGAAAGAGACTTACCTGCTGTCTTAACGAGTGACCAGGCGTTAGTGAAGATTTCGCTTTTGTTGAATTTGGCGGTGGTGTTCTGAGTTGTCATAATCTTGTGCTTTAGTGTTTAGCTGCTTGATTGATGTTGTAAATATATACCTTTATACTTTAATGCGCAAATAAAAGTTACGTAATGCGTAAATATATTTTAGTTCATTTACGCATGTTCCTTCTGATGCATAGTATCTATACTACACTTTGCCGCAACCCGTGACTTTGTATCAGCGTTTTGCTATACTTGCTAACGAAAAGCGCCACTTCGTAAGGCCGGTTAGCTGATGTAACAGGCTGTAGAGGTGACGCTCCGTTTAAGATGATTTACAAACAGCATTACGTTATTACTATATTATAAGTTGCTGTAACTGAAAGCCTACCCCCATGAAGAAACTTATACTCGCCCTGCTGATCTGCCTGCCTCTTGTGACCTTTGCGCAGTCTGAGCCGCCACGCGATGAGCAGGGGAAGATTGTGTACCAGGAAGTGGTGAACGTTGATGCTGACCAGGCAGAGCTTTACAAACGTGCGCTGAGGGCTATTCCTAGAGATGGCAAGGAAGTGCTGAAAGTAGATGCAACCGAGGTTAGCTGGCAGGATAAAAAGGATATGATTATAGATGGCATGGGGCAAAAGATTCCTGTAAGGCTCCATTATACTGCTACCTTGCAAGGGAAAGACGGGCGCTACAAATATTCCATCTCGAACTTACTGCTGGAGACGAAGCAGGGCCGTGGTGCTACCAAGACACCTGTTGAGGATGGAAGCGTTTATAAACCACTCCCTAAGAACTTATATTACAAATCAGGTGCGCTTAAGCCACAAGGTCAAACTATACTTGCAATTCAGGAGTCGTATCAAAGAGAAATAGATAAAGCCATAGTCTCTAGTATTGAATCAATAAAGAGAACTATGGCTTTGCCTATTGGTGAGAATTGGTAATTATTGATCTGAAACCTTTATCCTGCGATCAACCTTGCTTTGGGTTTTACTTAGCTCAGAGATATAAAGAGTAGAAGGCGGGAGTTTTGCCACTGCAGCAGCGATTTTATTGTAGTCGATTACTGGTGCACTACCTCCGCCGAGCCACTGCCGTGTTGGGGCTGGTAGCGTACCTCCTGCTGCAAGGTATGGGTTTCTTAAGAGTGGGCGGCCTCCTGCTGCTACGTTTATCGCTGAGGCTGCTGCTAAAAGTTTAGGATCTTGGCTAACTGCCTTTGTCAACACAGGCTCACCTCCTTCCACTTCAGCTACGTGCACCCCTTGCCTGTTGTATACCTGTATACCTCCTTGTTTATGTGATGGACCACGGAATATACCGCCGTCTGCAAAGTAATCAGGAGAGCTGCCGCTGGTGGCTTGGATAATGCCAGCTTTAAAAACTGAAAAAGCTGCTTTGATGAGACCACCTATCACGGCTGCACGAGCTAAACCAGTTGCCCCAAAGGTTGTGGCTGAATCAAATTGAGCAAGTGAGTTACCTGTTGCTGTCGCGACTGATGCAGCTATTTGAGCATTTACAACTTTTTCAATTGTATCTATTACAAGCAGCAGTACTCCTTGTGTAAACTTCTGCATGTCTGCTCCCTGCTGGGTTAACGAAGCTGCAAAGGTTTCTCCTATAGCTGCAACAAAGTCTCTGGTATCGTTTGCCTGCTGCTCAAGTTCTGCACGCCTTTTTTCTGTCAGGTCTCTTTCCTTATCCTCAACACGGTTAAGATTTTCAATTTGACCATCTGCAAGCAGGCTGCTAATTTGTAAACGCTTCTCAGCAATCTTTTCCTCAATGCCAGGAATCTTGCCTTTGAATTGTTCCAGCATCATAACCTCACCCTGCAACTGGGTAAGCTTAAGGTTGCTTAGCTCTTGTTGGTATCCTTTCTCAGTGAACAGTCCTTTAGCACGTTGTTGCTTTAGTATAAGCTCCTGCTTAGCGTTAGCAACCGACATTACCCGTTTGGCTGTCTCAAACGCCGCATTATTGGTGCGCTCCGCATCTTCGATCTCTTTCTGACGCTGCTGCTCCCTGAACTCATCACGCAGCTTGCCCTCTTCTGACAGCGCTTTGGCTTTGATCACCTTTACCTGGAGCTGCGTCAGGTTCTCCTGCTTCAGTTCCTGCTCTGTGCGCTTTTGCAGCAGTTGCAGGCGCAGGTTCAGCACGTCCTCTTCAGAGTTGAGCGCTGACTCAGTACGTATCTCCAGCAGCGCCGCCTCAGCCTCCAGTTGCTTTAGCACTGCCTCTCTGGCTTTGGCAGCACCTTCCTGTCGCAGGGCGTTCAGCTTGTTCTGCAGCTCGATTGACTTGCCCACCGATGCCGCCTCGATCTCCGCCAGCTTTGCCTTCTCCTCAGAGAGCTGCTTGTTATCTTCATACAGGTTGTTAGTGAGCGCCTGCTCTGCCTCAATGTTGGCGATCTTATCCTGCTGCAGCTTCAGTTCCTGCGTGCGGATACTCTCCTCCAACTGGAAAGCGTTGCGTGCTGCGTCTGCTCTCTCTTTCTCGGACTTGGTCACATCTTCGGCCACCAGCTTGTACTTCTCGATCTGCGCATTCGCCTTGGCTCTGGCCTCGTTCAGCTGTAGCTCAGAGTCACGTATGCGCTGGTTCTCCTTCTCGATGGCTTCAGCTGACTTTCTGGCTTCATTCAATTCTTTGGTGAGTGCCTTCGTCTTCTCGCTAGCGTTCTCAACGCCTGCAGTGAACTGCACAAAGGCATCACCTAGCTTGCTTGGATCACCATCACGGAAGGCCTCATACAGCGTGATGAAGCTTTTGAGCCGCACCAGCAGCTGGTCACCGATCAGGTTGGCAACTTTGCTCACCAAGTCACCAAAGTCCTCAATGCCATTGAACCAGTCTAGCGTTGCCTTGCCCACTGCAGAGAGCTTATCAGTCAGTACGCCAATGATGGTCGTGAAGCCTTTGGTTTTGCGGCTCACCATATCCACGCCCTCCTGTGTTCTGGTCAGGAAGGATATAAGGCCGCCTAGCAGCAGCAACACCGCACCGATGCCAGTGGCAGCCAACGCAAACTTCAATAGCTTGAGCGCCGCCACGTTGCCTATAATTGCAGCTTTGCTGATGTTCTGGGCTGCGCTACCAGCGTTGGTAGCGGTCGTATTAGCTGCTGTGGCTGTGGTGTTACCTGTGGTAGCCGCAGTATTGGCGGTAGTGGCTGCCGTATCTCCAGTAGTGGCCGCTGCACCTGAGGTGTCAGCTGCCGCTCCTGCCTCGGTGGCTGTGGTGTTGGCTGCTTCTGCAGCTGTGTTGGCAGTGGTAGCTGCCGTGTTAGCGGTTTCTGCCGCTGTCTCCGCTGCCGTGGCTGCTGCTGCCGCTTTCTTCTCAGCATTTGCCTTGATCTTCTCCGCCGCTTCGTTCATAACTGCCTGCTTGGCCGCATCAATGAAGGAGGTAAGGGTATCATAACCCTGCTTCAGCGCCTCGATCGTCCCGCCCAGCTGACCGGATCCGTCGATAGCCTCTAGTATGGAAGTGGTATAATTGCCTACGTTTCGGCTGAATACGCCGATGCTCTGCTCTGCCTTGGATATCTCCTTGTTCAGTTTCTCCAGGTCCTTCTGCATCTGCTGGCCCACCTTGCTCTTGCGTTCCGCCTCGCCTAGGGCATAGAACTGCTTCTGAAGCTCACCGTACTCCTCGCGCATGGCAAATACGGAGCCGGTGGCATACTCCTTTACCTCTTTGTTGTCCTTTAGTATGGCGGTTTCATTCTTGATCGCCACATTGACTTCATTGATTTTCTTAGCCAGCTTTCCACCAACATCTTCATTGGCCTTTGCTTCATCAGTCATATCGTGCCAAGCATTAGCCAATAGCAATGACTGCGCCCGGAGCCGATCCAATGAACTGAGACGGGCATTGTCAGCCTTTGCCTGCGCTTCCAGCACGGTGAGCTGCGTCTTTTGCTGGCGGCTTAGATCGGCATATTCTGCCTTTAGGGCCTGCTGGCGCTGGATCTGGTCATCAGTAGCCAAACCTCCGGCTTTCATTTCCTTGTTTAGCTCGGCTTGCTGGCGCTTATTGTTTTCCATCTGCTTGCCCAGATCCACTGCTTTCTTTTTTGCCTCTGCCTCATCTATCCTGATGCGCAGCAGCACCTCTTTCTTCTGGTCGCTCATTAGTTTGCAATATAAATTCCTGTTGGCCGCTCAAACCATTTTAATGACCCGCCTTCCGTTGAGTAGTCGGCAACAGGCTTGGTGTTAGGAGACTCCAGACATTTAGTGGCATAATGAATCTGGCACCCGGCAACAATAACGTGGTTATCATCGCTGCCTACTTTTGCGTACCAGTTTGTCGAGTTCCGGTTTGTCTTTAACCCAAGGAGCGAGTCCTCCAGTATTTCGACATCTCCCCAGACTGCACGGTACATTTTGCCATCAGGAGCATAGAACCATGCGTCCGTTGTAATAAGATATTTTCCTTTCATCTGCTAGTAAGTTTATCAATGTAGTGCGCAGTTGACCGCCATGCCTTCATTCTCTGTTTAAATTCATTCCGTTGCTCAAGCAACCACTCGGGTGTTTTAAGCCAGGCAGATTTCAACTTTAGTCTCTTGGGTCTTTTCACTTGGTGAAGTGGTTTTGATTTGGTCAGTAGTGGAGCAAAGCAGCTCAATGGCTTTGCTGTCGGCAGGGTTGTTCTTCAGGTAGCCAGCCAATGCTATAATCTCCTGGCACAGCTGGCGCACGGTCTTCTCTGCTGCGCTCATGGCTTTGGCGGCTTGGCTATCGGCATCAGTGCGGAGCCTTCCGGCACCACCAGGCAGAAGGAGACGTTACCGCGCCCCACTTCTGTCATGATCATCTGCAAGTAGCGGTAGAGTGAAATTCCGCGCAAATCGGCCTGCTCCTGCAGGTTGCGCTCGATGGGTTCCAGAACCCTCGTCTGTAATGCTTTTCCCATTAAATCCTTGGCTAAAAGTTTTGTATGCAGGGTGCATACTGAAAGTGTAAACATACTAAAAGTGTGATTATAAATATAGTAAGTTTACTAAAATATTTAGTCAATAGTGTAACCTTATGCCAAAGCACATAAATATATCCATCAACGGGCCTGTGGGGGAGTTCGAGGACGAGTGGGGTTACACCTGCTATGGCTTCATGGCGAACTACATCGACTGGATGGTTGGATTCAACTATGAAGACGGCAGCATCGGCTACTCAGACCTAGAGCAGGTTACCTTCCGCATCAACTCGGATGGCGGCAGCGTTACCGAAGGCTTTGAGATTCTCTCTAAAATGGAGATGCTGAAGGAAAAAAGCATCAAGGTAGAGGTGATCAATGACTCGCGTGCCTACTCCATTGCCTCGCTGTTGATGCAGGGTGCCAGTAAGGGCATGCGCAAGAGCAGAAGCTACGCTTTGTTCATGGCGCACAAGCCGTGGGCGCAGTGTACCGGCAACGCCGACGAGATGCGCAAGTACGCCGACTACCTCGACAAATACGAGATGCCGATGATCCGTGTGTACATGGCGGCATCTGGCAAAACAGAGGAGGAACTGCAGGCGCTGCTGCGCGAGGAGCGCTTCATGACAGCCGAGGAGGCAAAAGCGGAAGGATTCATTGATGAGGTGCTTCCGATCAATATCGAGGGCGCTGCGCCTGCTCAGGCAGAGAAGAAGGCAGTTGCTTCCTATAATCCCAAGAGCAATCAAGTTCAATCAAATAACATGGCAATTACAAAAGAAGAGAAAGAGGGCATCGTAGCCTCTGTGATCGAGGGCGTGAAGTCGCTTTTCACAAAGGATGCCGATAAGAACAAGCCAACGGCAACGGCCAAGCCTAAGCCAGCGGCAAGCACCAAACCGAAACCTAAGCCGAAAGCGCAGGAAGTAACTGAGCCGGTAGCGGCCAGCACGGAAACGTCTGACGGAGCCGACATCTTCTACGAAGGTGAGCTGGAGCAGGGCACGGAGGTGTTCGCTGATGCGGAATACACCGAAGCACTGGAAGACGGGCTGTACGACCTGGCTGATGGCCGTGAGATCGAAGTCGTGGATGGTGCTGTTGCCAACATCACTGAAGCCGAGGAAGAGGAGGAGGAAGAAACTGAAGCATCTGCATCAGCTAAAAAACCTACACCTAAAGCTAAAGCCGATCAGGTTGATAATGCACTGGAGAAAGAGGTAAAGGCGCTACAGGCGAAACTCGAAACGCTGTCTAAGCAGGTGCCGGGTTCAGGTAACGCAGGGCCAAAAGGCGCTCAGGAGTTCACCGACAAAAACAAAGGGAAGGCTCACCCCTTGGACAGTGTTGCCGCAAAAATCAGAAAGTAAAGGGAGACAATAGGAAATGGCATTTATCACAACAGAAATCACATTCAAAGGGCAGGGAGACGAGAACTTCCTAGACGCTGGCACGGTGTTCAAGCCGATGCTGCAGGCGAATGCCTTAAGCTCACTAGGCTTCGATATCCGCACGGACATCGTGACCTATAAAGATATGTACAAGGTCGTTCCTCAGCGCAAAGTGACTCGCAGCAAGTCAAACTGCGGCTGGAACCCATACGGCCAGTTGGCGGAGCTGATCGATGACCGCATTGAGGTGAAGAAGCTGGGCATTGAAATGGAGCAGTGCGCCGAGGATTTCGACGGATTGATTCTGCAGACAGCCAAGAAGCTGGGAGTGGAGCGCGCTGACCTCACCGGCACGCAGCTGCAGTCGGTGCTTTCCACCATGGCGCAAGAGGCGGCTTTCCACGATATGATGCGCATCATGTTCCTGGGCGACGAGGCTAGTGCTGATGAGGATTACAATCAAACCGACGGTATCTGGAAGCGCCTGTTCACAGGAGTGGCTAACAGCGAAGTAACCAAAGTGGGTGCTGGGCTTGGCTCTGACCCGCTTCCGGCAGGTGCCGCTGAAGGTATTCTAGATGGTTTGTACTACGGTGCGACTCCCGAAATGCAGGACTTGGATGACAGTGAGAAGCGCTTTTACGTGACCCGCTCCATCTATAATAACTGGAAGCAGACGCTTACTAAAAACAAGAACCTTGAAAGTTCTTGGGCGGAGTTGAAAAACGGAATAAAGACACTTACATATTTAGGCGTGCCTCTCATTCCGCTCGGTTTTATTGATCAGTCTCTGCGCAATGACTTTGTGGATGCAGGAACCGGCAAGGTTATCAACCCGCACCGCGCCCTCTATGCTAAGCCAGAGAATCTTACTATCGGCATGGACCAGGAGTCGGACTATCAGACCGCCAAGTTCTGGTATCAGGAGAAGGAGGAGATGAATTACATGCGCATCAAGTACAAGTTGGGCACAGCTTTAGGTTGGGGCGAGTACATCGCGGTTTCATACTAAGAAAGGAGGACTGACGAATGGCAGATAAATGCGCAAACATGGCAGGGGTGTCCAATCTGGACCCCTCCTGCGACGCACTCCGCAAGCGCGGCGGTGCTGACAAAACCTTCTACATATTGGCGATTTCTCAGCTTTTAGCCGCTGCGCCGATTGGTTTGGATGATATAACCAAGGAGCTGACCAGCATCGCTTTGAAACCAGGCGAGGTGCTAAAGTCCTTCAAGGGCAGAAAGCTTAAGAACTCTACTAAGACGGGCATGGAGCAGACCGATAACGGTCCAAGCTACACGCACGGCGGTAGTTTCGTAGCCTACTTCGACTCTCAGGCAGAGAAGGAGAGCATTGAGCAGCTGGCACTGAACGATGACCTGGTGATCATCGTGCCGTTGAACAGCGGCCACTTTGAGGCACACGGGCTGGTAGGTACAAAAGGCCTTTCAGATGGCCTGCTTATGACCATCGCAGAAGGTGGTTCAGGCGTGCAGTACGAGGATGCGACCACGCTCACGCTGAATTTTGACGGTAAGGCGGACAAGCTTCCGATTTACTGCAAGTTCGGCGCTGACCGAGCTGCCAGCATTGCCTTCCTGGAAGACCTGTTGACGGCAGTATAGATTCATAGTTTAGTTTGTATGGTTTAGGAT
The DNA here is from genome assembly GCF_042678745.1 of Pontibacter rugosus. Taxonomy (NCBI): domain Bacteria; kingdom Pseudomonadati; phylum Bacteroidota; class Cytophagia; order Cytophagales; family Hymenobacteraceae; genus Pontibacter; species Pontibacter rugosus. The sequence continues at coordinate 41,373 of NZ_JBHTLD010000007.1, forward strand.
GATGGGTAAAGGCCGCTGCTGCTTAGCGGTGGCCTTTCTCATTCCCACCCTTATGGAGCAACTCACACAAGATTTACTGGAGCGCGCGAAAGCAGTGGTCTCTTCTCAGAAGAAGGACTACACCGAAATGGGCAAGGTGCACAGGGCCATCACCGGCACGCACTACGGCTGCACCCCATGCAACGAGAGCCGCATCCTCTACACCTTAAATTCATTCATCAACCAACCAGAGCGTTTTGCCTTGCGCATCAAAGAGGCAGCCACAGAAATGGAAGAGCAAAAGCAAACATCGAACTATAGATTCTCTAAAAACGCCACCTCTAAGCTTATCGTGCTGGTAACAGCTGACAGCGTGATCAAGGTAACACCTGATAACCTGACAGACGAGAAAGCGGAGGCAGTGCTGGCACACAAGCAGTACGCCCACAACATTGAGCGCATCCCAGGCACTGAGCCTGAGCAGGAGCTGACTGATGATGAAGATGAAACTGAAACAGGCACTGACGAAGGCTCAGAAGATTCTTCTGAAGACGAGCAAGCCGATGTTCCAGCCACGGATTCTGAAGGTACCGAGCCTGAGCAGGAGCTGACGCTTGACCAGGCGCAGGCTAAGTACGAGGAGCTGACTGGGCAGAAGCCAGGTAGCCGCAACCTCAACACATTACTGAAAGCAATCGCGGAGCACGAGTCTAAATAATAAGGTAGATGGCAAAGAGCAAGGTAAGGGTGAAGTCCAAGGTGGTGAAGGCGCGGGCGGCTGCAAGGTCGTCTGCGCCCGCCGCTGAGGGCAAGCCGCAGGAAAAAGGGGCAGCGAAAGTGATCGAATACGGCAAAGGGAACAAGCTGCCGCAGGAGATCAACAAGGTGTTCCTTGCTTCGCCGACCGCGCGCCGCTGCTGGCTCAAGCTCAAGAAGTTCATACAGGCCGATGGCTTCGCAAACCGCACCGCTGCTGCTGTAAAGGTAAACCCACGCCAGAAGGCAGACGACGTGCTGCCGCTGCTGGCCTGGGATGCTGCTGTGTTCGGTATCGCTTTGCGGGTGAAGTATAACCGCGATCATGAAGTTAGTGAGGTGTACCATGTGCCCTTTCACACGGTGCGAAAGTTGGATGATGGCCGCTTTCTGGTGAACGCCACCCTGGGCACAGACAAGCATAAAGCCGACCAGGACGAGGTGCTGGAAGCTTATGACCCTGACGCTGATGCTGTAAACAGGTGCCTTGCTCAGATAGGTATCGATGGAGATACACAGCCCGGCCAGATCCTGTACCTGTTCGAGGAAACCAGCGCGCACCCGCACTACCCGGAGCCTGCCGCCTGGGCCGGCAAGGATGATATGGAGTCGGATGCTGAGATTCCGAAAGCAGACAAGCATGCCATTAAAAAGCGTGTCAAGCCGAATATGGGCCTGTTCATACCAGGCGATATCGATGACGAGCAAGAAGACGAAGACGGCAAAACCGACTGGGACAAAATCGAAGACACGGCCAAGCAGCTGACCGATCCGGAGGGGGAGGGCGATGTGGCGGTATTCAACGGAGCCACGAAAGACGATGCCCCGCAGCTGTTCTCGATCGACTCCATGAAGTCCGCGCTTTCCATGGACCCGAAGTCAGAGACGATTGCAAAACGCATCTGCAGGCATATGGGCCTGCACCCTTCGCTGATCGGCATGGACACTGCTGGCCAACTGGGCAACACGCAGCAGCTGCTCAACATCATTCAGCTCACACAGCAGGAGGTGCTTGACGTGCAAGGGATGATTCAAAGAGCATTCACGATGCTATGGCCTGCTTTCGACTGGACTGTGAGCAGCCTAAACCTGATCAAGGCGGTGCCGGAGCAGGTGTGGCAGATCATGACTGAGGAGCAGAAGTACAACTTCGCCGGTCTGGCCATGCCGGAAAAAGAGCAGAGCACCGAAGGCGAAAAGACATTGAACGCACTCAACTCGCTTTCTCCCTTAGTGGCCACGAAAGTGCTGGAGGCAATGACAAAGGAACAGATACTTGCCCTGGTTGGGCTGGATCAAAACAGTAAGACAGAGGAAACAACCAATGGCCAAGCAAATCACAAAGGACGACTTTCTAAAGTTCGTGCCTTTCTCAAAAAACATATCTGAGGCCACGCTGGCCCCGCACGTGCAGGATGCCCTGCTGATGAACGTGCGCCCGATGCTGGGTGATCTCTACGCAAAGGTAATGGCAGAGGAGGAGCAGCTCACTGATGTGGATGGTACCGATTTGGTCAAGGCCGTGTGGGTGCTAAACGCTTACGTGAAGTTCCTGCCTGTGCATGGGTTGGACCTCAATCCTGCTGGCATCACCAAAAGCCGAGATGAGCGAAACACCTACGAGCAGGTGTCACCGCAGGAGCGCCAGTCGATCATCACGACGCTGCGCACCAAGCTAAATTTCTATGAGTCCGAGCTAGGCAAGGCGCTGAAAGAAAAGAACGGTACCGGCAGGCCTGCTGGCAAAAAGAGGCGCATCGGTCTCAGAGTGGTGGGAGGTAGATCATGATGAAGGCCTACTATAACTCTGCTCTTGCGGCTATCACTGTGGTGAAAGGCGCTGAGCTGATGAACTGGATACCAGAGCCGGAAAGCTTCGCCAAGGCCGCCATACTGGCGCTGGTGACTGGCTTTCTAGGTGGCGCTGGTCGATGGCTCTGGCAATGGATATTCGGCAGGGCAAAACGAAAACTCAAACTTTAGCCAAAAATGAAAAAAGGATTTATCAAACGCATGCTGTCAGGCAAGGAGCTGGGCTTCTCGCTCTTCCTGCTGGCGCTTATCGTGGCTTGCCTCTTCTGGAGGAGCCAGAACTTCTACAGGGATGGTGGCTATGGTACCATGGCTGCCATCTTCTCTGGTTTGCTGGCTTTGGGCTGGCTGTTGTCTTACTTCAGATATAAGCCAAAGCCATGATCCTGTTGCTGATCATACTCTATGCAATCGCGCACGGGCTGACGAATGCCGTGTGCTACAGCCGCAAGGGCTCCTACGCCCTCACGATGAACGAGCATGTGCTGTTTGGTGTGGAGCGTGACCTGTTGCTGCTGACTGCCTTGGGCGCTACCTGCTATGCTTTCCTGCCGTGCCTCTTTGAGGTGTTGGCGGGGCTGTTCCTGTTTAGCTGGTTCCACAATGGCGGCTACTACATCATGCGCGACATGATCGCCAGGGGCGGCAGGCATTGGTGGGATTCCTGGCGCTACCAGTCAAAAACTGACACCAGCAAATACTCTTTTGACTATGAGGAGCGCACGCTGCTGCTGATCGTAGGGCTGGTGCTTCTAGTGGTATGTTACGCTGTATACTTCTGCCTGAGATGAAAAAGCTTTACGCATGGCTCATGCGCAATAAGTGGCGCAAGTGGGGCACGGTTGCCCTGCTCTGCCTGGCCATCAACTATACGCTGCTGGTGCTGGGCATGATTGAGGCGGCGGAGTTCGAGGTGATCACCTCTGCCATTTTAACGCTAGTTAAATTCTTTACGATCGGTATCTGATGAAGACGAATAAAAAAGGAATACAGCTGATTCACAGCTTTGAGAGCTGCGAGCTCAGCGCATACCTATGCCCTGCCAGAAAGTGGACTATCGGCTACGGCAATACTTTCTACGCTGATGGCTCTGCCGTGAAGGCGGGTGACAAGATCACGCAGGCGCAGGCGGATGAGCTATTTGTTAAAGTGCTGTCGGGATTTGAGAAGAAGGTAGACGCACTGGTGAAGCCTTCTATCAACGAGAACCAGTTCAGCGCTCTGGTGAGCTTCGCCTACAACTGCGGCGTGGCTAACCTACAAAGCAGTACACTGCTGAAGCGCGTGAATGCCAACCCAAATGATACTGATATCGAGCGCCAGTTCCTTCGCTGGAACAAAGGAGGCGGCAAAGTCCTGAACGGCCTCACCAGAAGAAGACAGGCAGAGGCAGACTTATACTTTAGCTGAGATGGAGGAGTGGGAAGAAACAACGGTTTGCCTGAATTGCGGTGAGCCAGTTACTACGGAAGAGTACTATGGGTGCTGCAGTCGCCAGTGCTACCATATTGAATTCGACGAGGCGCTATATGATGAATAGATTATACTTACTGCTGGTAGCGACACTGATGTCGTTACCAGCCTGCAAGACCTACCAGGTGAGCACGCAGCCGATAGAGGTTACCGCTCCGGACTCGCTTCCGGATCCACTGCAAACCAATGACTGGAACTTTGTGCGCACTTCTGCCAAGGCCGGTGTATATTTGCCGAAGCTTTCTGTTGCTGCCAAGGTGAAGAACTCCTACAACACGGACAACTCACAGAAGAAGTCCAACAATACAAAAGCCAAAGGCGAGGCTGTAGTGGGAAATGACAACGCACCGGTGAAGGCAAAGAAGCAGGCGGTGGTCGGTGATGGTAACAGGGTGGAGCAGGAGGAGAGCAGCTTGCCCGGGTGGGTGTGGCTGCCGGTCATACTGTTATTAATACTACTGTGTTTTCTCTGGCGAAGGTTTAGGTAAACAGATGTAAACATTACGTAAACATGGGGTGCTTTACATCGCTATTTTCAATGCAGCAACAAAAGCAAAAAGTGTATTAGAATACAGGATGCGCAGTAAACGTCTTAAGTTACTGCCTTGGTTGTACTCCCTGCATCTCCACTTACTAACTTATCAATTAGCATAAAAAGCCCTTATATCAGCGATTTAAGGGCTTTTTTGTTTTTAGCCCTACCTGAATTATACATTTTCCCTCCTTTCTGAGGCAGCAAATTCGGGTGCCCGAAGCCATTCCGATTCCGGGTACCCGAATTATGGTGTAAATATCTGGCTTTTAGTAAGATGTGCAGTTATTTTACATCTTGTGGAGCCTTCGTTTGATTGTTAGATTTAAGCATAAAAGGAGGAACGAAATGGACACCAAAATCAGTATCCTGTTCTACGGCAGGAAAGCTAAGACTACTAGAGACAATCTTGTGCCGATTTACCTGCGCGTAACCCTGCAGGGCCAACGGCTGGAACTGAGCACTCACCGCTACGTCTCGCCCGCCCGATGGTCAGCCGAGGCAGGCAAGGTGAAAGGTAGCTGGCGGAAGCCAGAAGCGTGAACGCCTACCTGGACACACTCAGGGCCAAGGCATACGCCCACCACCGGGAGTTGCTGGAGGAGGGCAGGAGAGTAACGGTGGAGACGTTCAAGGAGAAGTGGATAGGAATGGAAGAGAAGCAGGTGCTGCTGCTGGAGGTATTCCAGATGCACAATGATCAGGTGGGCAAACTGGTAGGCAAGGACTACGCCCCGCTAACGCTGACCCGTTACAAGACTTCCCTGCAGCATACCCAGGACTTTATCAAGTGGAAGTTCGGCTTGGAGGATATCGACGTGAAGAAGGTACAGGTAAAAGTGATGAAGGTAGTGCAGACATGATAGAGAACAGCGAATTCGATAAAAAGTCGTTACGTGTAGTACAGGGTATCTCTGCAGATTGGGCTGAATTAGCTAAAGACTGTTTTGCCTTTGCAAATGCTAAGGGTGGAGAAATATACATAGGCATTGAAGATGATACCGAAATGCCTCCTGCCGATCAGTAAATCAAGAAGGCCATAGTCGAGAAAATCAACCAGACCATACCGCAGCGTACCATCAATGTAGGCATTAATTCCACCATTGAAACCGCTTTCAACGGCGGAGAATTTATCGCAATTAAAATATTCAGAAGTACCCAGACCATTGCCTCTACCTCTGACGGCAAGTATTATGTGCGGGTAGCGGACGAATGTAGGCCGCTCATGCCGGAGGATATTTCTCGTTTGGCTGCCGAAAAGCAAGCTTTTGTGTGGGAGGAGAAAGTGACACGCAAAGTACATGTCGGTATGGCTGATGGCGCAAAGCTTAAAAAGTTTTTGGGTGATGTGCAGAGTTCAGAACGGGTAAGCGATTTTGTAAAAGTAATGTCACAAGACGAATTGCTGGAACACTATCTCCTCGCCAGAGACGAATACCTTACTAACCTGGGCATCTTGTGGGTTGGCCAGCGCAGACTGGGCTTTGTCGCATTATGTCCCTTCAGTACAGTTCATAAAGTATGACGAGAACGGCAACAAAGTAAACAAGCGTGTTTGGGATGATTTCATGCTAAACCCGAAAGAACTACTGAACGAAATAATCACGGGCATACCAGACTGGAAAGAATCCATCAAATCTCGGACGGCATCTTCCGCAAGACCATTCCAAACTATAACCTGGAGGTAATCAGTGAGTTAATAGCCAATGCTCTAGTGCGCCGGATGTATACCATGCGTGGCGATATCTTTATCAACCTCCACCACGATCGCCTCGAGATTCACTCACCTGGCCTGCTCCCGCTCGGGGTAACACCCAGCAACATCATCAGCAAGTCGATACACCGCAATACGCACCTAGCCAAGGTGTTCTACGACCTCAAACTCATGGAAATGGAAGGTAGCGGTTATGACAAGGTATATGAGGTACTGCTACTGAACGGCAAGCCTGAGCCTATTGTCGATGAGTGGGACGATCGTGTGGTAGTAACTGTTAAAAAAAATGTTATTAGCACAGAGGTCGCTAAGCTTATGTCTAGGGCCAATGACGAATTTGTTCTCACACAGAAGGAGATCATTACCTTAGGGCTTATCAGACTCTAAAGGAAATTAGACAAACTCCTAAGTACGTGCATTCTTGATCTGTATTCTCTGAGTTTACACATTCTTTGCTTAAGCAAGTCCAACATGAAATAAAAAGTAAAGCCTATGATTTCAAAT
>NZ_JBHTLD010000008.1:0-47744 GCF_042678745.1 Pontibacter rugosus
AAACTATTACAAAATATTTTATGTAAATTGTTTTACCACTACAAAAGTCTCTCCCTATGAAAACAAGATTGATTATTAGCATGATAGCGCTGTTCTTATTGCCGCTATTCGCACAGGCCACACATCTGACTGGGGGTTATATCAGTTATTCTGTAGATCCCCAGAACCCACGCAAGTATAATTTTGTGTATACGCTATATACAAACCGTGCTTCTTCTGCAGACGACCCATTCATTAACTTTGACATGGGAGACGGAAATAAAGTACAGGCAAATCGGAAGGAGGTAAAACAGTATAGCGAACAATTTGATATCAAAACCTTCTTATGGAGTTACACCTACTCAGCTAATGGAAATTATACTGTATCTCCGGTTTCACAGAACAGGGAACACGGTATTATCAATGTTCCTGCACCATCAGATCAAAACTCATTTGTAGTTCATACGAATGTGCAGGTAGATCAGTCCGTTAAAAATAAAAATGGGGTGAAGCTTGCTAGCACCCCTCTTTTCATGGCGTACGCTGGCGAAGAAATGCATCATAATTTAATAGCGTATGATGTTGACGGAGATGAATTAACGTATGATTTGGTTGTACCCAGAACCAGAATAGCAACCGGAGAAAGCATTGCTATAGCGGGATATACATTTCCAGAAGGTCTAACTATAGATAAATTTGGCGAGCTACGCTGGGAGATGCCAACAACAAAAGGCACCCACGCATTGGCTGTTAAAATTACGGAGCACAGAGATGGAAGAGTTGTGGGCTCTACTGTAGTAGACTTCCTACTAAATGTAATAGACCGCACGCAGCAACCAAGGCTAAATTTGGTAAACCAAGACCGCCTAACAGTAAATAATGATGGTTCTATACTTGCACGCCCAGCCCAGCCTCTGAAACTAGAGTATTTCCTACAGAATGCAGAAGGCTCTACTTACGCGCTTAGTGCAATGCAATTCAGCGACTTGGACACTTTAGACCTTGCCTCTCCAGTTGTAGCGGTGCGTGATTCTGCCAATGGCAAAGCTGTAACCTTAACCTTTACTCCTTCCGCCGAACTTACACGCCCAATGCACTATACAATAGGCATGCGTGGGCAGGCGGGCGTTGCTAAAGCTCCAATCACATCGGATCTGCCCTATAACTTTGACTGGAGCTATACTTACCTGATTATTGGAGAGCAGCAGCCAACGGGCTTGAGGGATGATCTTTCGAAGGCTGGCTTTATACTTTACCCGAACCCAATACACGATGAATTTGTAATCAAAGCTCCTGACATGCCTGGCATGTACCTGCAGTTGCGGGATACCAACGGCAGAACAGTACTTCGTATGAAGTTACAGCCAGGGCAAAACGCTCTCGTTCGTCCTGCTTCGCTCAGCAGTGGCATGTATTTTTACACCATCCTCAGCCGCTATAAACCTGTGGGAACGGGTAAGTTGGTTGTACAATAACAGAAAAGGCTGCCCTAGAGGCAGCCTTTCTTTTTACAACGAAATTAAGATTACTTCTTCCCGTTCATATAGTCCAGCGTCAGGTTTGTCAGTGTTTTCACACCTAGCTTCATGCCGCTTTCATCCACGTAGAAATCTGGCGTGTGGTGGGCTGGTGCTTTGGCCGGGTCTTGGCCTTTAGGCATGCCGCCTACAAACAAGTATAGCCCCGGAATTTCCTGCTGAAAGTAAGAAAAGTCCTCGGCTCCTGTCATGGCATTCATCAGCACCACTTTGCCTTTGCCAGCTGTTGCCTGAAGCGTTGGCAGCATCTTCTCGGTCAAGGCAGGTTCGTTATAGGTGATAGCAGCCATTTCTTCTATTTCTACCTCAGCAGTAGCACCGGCACTTTCAGCAATGTTGGTGGCTGTTAGGCGGATCTTATCGTGGATCTTCTTCTGCATGTCCTTGTCCAGCGTACGAATAGTGCCCTCCATCTGCACCTCCTCCGGGATGATGTTGTTACGCACGCCACCGTGGATCATACCTACTGTAATAACCGCTGCATCTTCAGTTAGCTCTGTCTGGCGGCTGATGATGGTTTGCAAGCCGTAAATGATCTGGGACGACACCACAATGGGGTCTACACCTGCCCACGGGTTAGCGCCGTGTACCTGCTTGCCTTTTACCTTGATGCGGAACACATCGGCTCCGGCCATAATGCCACCTGGCCTGTACTTAAGCGTACCTACTTCTGTTTGTGAGTTGATGTGAAGGCCAAAGATCACCTCTGGCTTCGGGCCTTTTTTTAAAACACCTTCTTTTACCATCAGTCTGGCTCCTCCCTCCTCGCCTGCAGGAGCGCCCTCTTCGGCTGGCTGGAACAGGAACTTAACCGTACCTTTTAAATCACTCTTCATACTGGATAACACCTCTGCTGCACCCAACAGCATCGCAATGTGTGTATCGTGGCCGCAGGCATGCATCACGCCAACTTCGTTACCGTTGTAGGTGCCCTTGGCTTTTGAGGCAAAAGGTATAGCAGCACGTTCGGTTACAGGCAAGCCGTCTATATCGGCACGCAGCGCTACCACAGGCCCGGGCTTGCCACCTTTAAGTATACCTACTACGCCATGTTTAGCCACGCCTGTCTCTACTTCGATGCCCATCTTCTTCAGCTCAGCAGCAATGCGGGCTGCCGTTTCGGTTTCGCGGTTGCTTAGCTCCGGGTGCTCATGAAAGTGCCGGCGCCACTCTATTACCTTCGGTTCTACTTTATCGGCCAGGTTGCTCGCTTTGGCCATTAGCTTGGTGTCCTGTGCCATGGCAGGAGCTGCTAAAAGCCCCAGCCCAAGGGCAGCAAGTATGACACGGTTTCTTAAAGTATAAGTTCTGTTCATGGTTTTGTTTTAAGGTGAAAGATCAAGATAATGAATTTAAGCTCATCTTGTACCTAGTGTGTTACAGCTACCGCCATACTTGGCCTGACTTTCCTGCTTATCTCCCGTACAAGCTAACATGCTTCGGAAATGGAAAGAGTTTGTACGGCAACTGAAAGAGGATATTTATACATTATACTTAGCCTCGCAGGACCCGCGCATGCCTTTTGCAGCCAAAGTGATGGTACTGATTACCGTAGCCTACGCCTTCAGCCCTATCGACCTGATACCGGATTTTATTCCCATTATAGGTTACTTCGACGACCTGCTGCTACTGCCGCTCGGCATTTGGCTTTCCGTAAAGCTGGTACCCAAGCCATTGCTGCACTACTACCGCCAGAAAGCCAAAGAGCAGATGCACGAGCGCAAGCCCAATTATGTAATGGCCGCTGTGATAGTTATACTATGGTTACTGATCGGCTACTGGATGTATCAGGCTTATCAGGCGCAGATAAATTAATGCTGTTTGCAGACAGATATAGCATCCGCCCAGCCTTACTTCGTAAGGGATAAAAGTCTATCTTTACAAGAAATTAGAACAAAAGCATGATGACTGACGAGCAGCAAAACCAACAGCGCCTGTTTGCAGCGTTCACCCCTGCCACAGCAGTTGAGTGGGAGCAGAAAGCACGCAAAGACCTGCGGGAAACGCCTCTGGAAAGCCTTACCTGGCATACCTACGAGGGCATCAATATAAAGCCATACTACGCCAAAGAAGATATTGCCGACCTGCCGTTTGTAAAGCAGAAGCCCGGCGACTTCCCTTTTCTGAGAGGCAATAAAAACGGAAACAACAGCTGGCTGAATGTACAGCAGATAAGTGTAAGCAACGATGGGAAGCAAGCTGTAGACAAGGCTGTGGATGCCCTGCAACGTGGAGCGGATGGCATTCATTTTATACTGGAACAACCTGATGCATTTGATATTGCTTACCTGGTAAACAGCATTGACTTAAGCAGCCACAGCGTAAGCTATACTATCACAAATCGTCCATCTGCATTCCTAAAGCAGCTTTACAATGTGTTGGAGCAAAAGCAGGTATCGCACCGTAACCTGAAGGGCTTTGTGAATTTTGACCCTGTAACCGGCAACGGCGGCCTGACAAAAGAAGAACTGGATGAAATAGCCGAGGTACTGGATCTTACCAAAGACAGCCCTGAACTTTATGGCGTAAGCGTAAATGGCACTAGCTTTAGCAGCCTTGGCGCATCTATCACACAAGAGATTGCCTATACTTTAAGTGCGGCCGTAGCTTATGTGCACAGGCTCACGTCGGCAGGAGAACCCCTGGAGTCGGTACTGCGCAATGTGCAGTTTTGCATAGCCTCTGGCACAAATTATTTCTTTGAAATTGCGAAGCTGCGTGCCCTGCGACTGCTTTGGTCAACTGTAGTAGAAGCTTACCAAACAGCTCCTGCCCTGGCTGCCCACCTGCGCATTCACTGTGCTACCTCCAGCTGGTACCAAACCACGCTCGACCCTTACGTGAACATGCTGCGTACTACCACAGAGGCTATGTCCGCTGTTATGGCAGGTTGCGACTCACTCACTGTAACGCCTTTCGACAGCACGTTTAAAGCTTCAGATGAATTTTCTGAGCGCATTGCCCGCAACGTATCCATTATCCTGAAAGAGGAGTCATACTTAGATAAAGCCATAGACCCGGCTGCCGGCTCTTACTACCTGGAGTCGCTGACGAATGAGCTGGCGCAGAAGGCGTGGAGATTATTTAACGAGGTAGAGGCGCTGGGCGGCTTTGAGGATGCCTATGACGGAGGATTTATACTTGGTTCTATCACTGAAGTCAGCCGCCTTAAATTTAAAAACATTGCCACCGGACGCGATATACTGGTGGGCACCAACAAATACCCGAACCCAAAAGAGAGCATCAGCTTTGACCCGGAGGCTCTTATACAGAGTGCCGAATTCGACACGACCCGCGCCGCTTACCCAACAGAAGTAATGCGTATGGCTACAGAGCTGCACCTGCGCAAGCGTAAACGCAGGCCAAAGGTAGTTGTAGCCTTGATAGGTGATGCTAATAAAAGAGCGGTGAATGCCACCTTTGCGCAGGAATTTTTCAGCTGTGCCGGTTTCGAAACGGAGAAGCGCCAGTTCTCATCAGTCGAGGAAGCATCTGAACAGCTCACGACTGCATCTGTGGAAGTTGTGGTTGTATCTGCTTCAGAGTCGGCTTTTATAAACGAATTTGGCCCAAGATTGCGCAACCATCACGCTAAGCCAACCATCATACTTGCCGACGATCCGCAGCACATGAAAGAAGAGATGATGGCCAACGGCTACGAGGAGTTTATCTTCGAAGACTGCGACATGAAAACACTGCTGGAAGCAGTGCAGAAGCGCCTGGCGAAAGATAATGACTGAATTTTGGATAATTGAATAACTGGATTCCTACTACTCATTCAGTCATTCAATCATTCAGTTAATCAAAATTGAACATGAAACCTGACTTCTCTAAAATAGACATAAACAAGGTAGCTGCTTCTGATAAAGCTCCTAAAGATCCGTTGCAACCAAAGCCGTGGAAGACGCCGGAGCAGATAGAGGTAAAAACTTTTTATACATCGGAAGACGCAAAGCACTTTGAGCATCTGGATTTTGCTGCCGGCTTGCCGCCATACTTGCGCGGCCCCTACAGCACCATGTATGTACAAAAGCCATGGACAATCCGCCAGTATGCCGGTTTCTCCACTGCTGAAGAATCAAACGCCTTCTACCGCCGCAACCTGGCTGGTGGGCAAAAGGGTCTTTCTGTAGCTTTTGACCTGGCTACGCACCGCGGCTACGACTCTGATCATCCGCGTGTGGTAGGCGACGTAGGTAAAGCCGGTGTGGCCATTGATTCTGTAGAGGACATGAAAATCTTGTTCGACCAGATTCCGCTGGACCAGATGTCTGTATCCATGACGATGAACGGTGCAGTGTTGCCTATTCTAGCGTTCTACATTGTGGCAGGCGAAGAACAGGGCGTGAAACCGGAGCAGCTAAGCGGCACTATACAAAACGATATCCTGAAGGAGTTCATGGTGCGCAACACCTATATCTATCCGCCGGAGCCAAGCATGAAGATTATTGCGGATATTTTCGAGTTCACCTCCCGTAATATGCCGCGCTTCAATTCTATCTCTATCTCGGGCTACCACATGCAGGAAGCAGGTGCTACAGCCGACATTGAGCTCGCTTATACCTTGGCTGATGGTCTGGAGTATGTGCGCACCGGCTTGAAGGCAGGTATGGACATTGATGAGTTTGCACCACGCCTTTCGTTCTTCTGGGCTATTGGCATGAATCACTTTATGGAGATTGCCAAAATGCGCGCGGCACGTATGCTGTGGGCAAAGCTGATCAAGCCGTTCAACCCGAAGAACGCGAAATCGCTCATGCTACGCACCCACTGCCAGACTTCCGGCTGGAGCTTAACGGAGCAGGACCCATTCAATAACGTTACCCGCACCTGCGTAGAGGCTATGGCTGCTGCCTTGGGCGGTACACAAAGCTTACATACTAATGCCTTAGACGAGGCCATTGCTCTGCCAACCGATTTCTCGGCACGCATTGCCCGTAACACACAGATCTACCTGCAGCAGGAAACAAACATTACGAAGGTGGTAGACCCGTGGGGAGGCTCCTATTATGTGGAGGCGCTGACGCATGAGATCGCTCAAAAAGCCTGGGCACTGATGCAGGAGGTGGAGGAGCTTGGCGGTATGGCAAAAGCCATCGAGACTGGTTTGCCAAAAATGCGCATCGAAGAAGCCGCTGCCCGCAAGCAAGCCCGCATCGACTCCGGAAAAGACATTATTGTAGGTGTCAACAAGTATAAGCCGAGTCAAATTCAGGAGATTGACATCCTGGATATTGACAACACAGCCGTGCGGGAATCGCAGCTACGCCGTCTGGCAAGTATAAAAGCCTCGCGTGACGAAGGCAGCGTACTGAATGCACTGCAAGCTTTAACTGACGCCGCAGAATCTGGCGTGGGCAACCTGCTGGAACTGGCGGTAGAGGCAGCGCGCAGAAGGGCCACCCTGGGAGAGATTTCAGATGCCCTGGAGAAAGTATACGGCAGACATAAAGCAGTCATCAGAGCCATATCAGGTGTGTACTCAGCAGAACTAACCGACGACGAAAGCTTTGCACAGGCCAAAGCTATGGCTGATCAGTTCGAGGAACTGGAAGGCCGAAGACCACGGATTATGGTGGCTAAAATGGGGCAGGACGGCCACGACCGCGGATCCAAAGTAATCGCCACCTCCTTCGCCGATCTCGGCTTTGACGTGGACATTGGGCCGCTGTTCCAGACACCAGCCGAAGTAGCCATGCAAGCCGCTGAAAACGACGTGCACGTAGTGGGCGTATCTTCGTTGGCAGCTGGTCACAAAACGCTGGTACCGCAGCTAATAGAAGAGCTTCGGAAGTTGGATCGCAGTGATATACTTGTAATTGTAGGCGGTGTAATTCCAGCCCAGGACTATGACTTCCTCTACAAAGCAGGCGCTGTGGGTATTTTTGGCCCCGGAACCATTATATCCGTAGCCGCGCAGAACATTCTGGAGCAGCTGATGAAGCAAGTGAAGAGTTAAGCCTTCTGATAAAGCATAAACTACAAAGCCGCAGCCGATGAATTCAGCTGCGGCTTTGTAGTTTTATACTGGCGCCGGTATCCAACCGGTGACGTGCAGTGGGTAGCGAGTCTCCAGACTCGCTTTTATACTTGCACAAGTGAGTCTGGAGACTCACCCACACCCACGGCACCGGATAGATTCCGGCGACAGAACAAATACATCTACTCAATCAGCACTATCTCTAATCTGCCTTTCTCTCCTGCATAATCCCGAGCGCTACTGTAGTACCACTGCTCAGGCTCTTCCACAAAAGCAGCTTTTACCGGGTTCTGATGCAGGTACTCCAGCCGCTGCTCCATCAACTCATTGGTGCTAAGCTCTACATAATGTCCGCCCAACTGCCAAAACTGGTATTCTCCATGGCTACTGCTTTTATCAGCAGCGCTCTTAAACATCCATAACAGCCAGTTTTTCCGGCTTTCTTTTGGGTTATTTTTTATTGCATCCACCAGAAACCGAGAAGTATATTTCTTCAGATCCCGCATCACATCCGTTAGTTTGGGCGCTGAGCAAATCAGGTGTACATGGTTTGTCATGATGCACCAGGCATACAGCGTCAGCTCTTTTTTCTGCTGGCAGTAGCTTAAGCTATCACACACCAACTCGCAGTAAGCGCGACGGGTAAATACATCAGCCCATTCTACTACTGTTAGGGTGATAAAATAGATTCCATTGGGATTGTTAGCCTTATACTTCAAGCTCATACCATAACAGACGCAGCCAAAGATGGGCAGGTTTGCATCATGCTCACAAAACTTTCCCCTATCCCACCGGTTTCTTACCCATAGAAATACCTACCTTTCGTCATGAAACTTAAACACATCATCATCCTCATTTCTGTTGCCCTTATTGGCTGGTTCATCTACGACACCGCTTCACTGCCAAGCGTAGATGATCTCGAAGGTAATTTCAAGGAGGTGACTGTATATCGCAACGAGAACAACACCGGCCCTATCACCCGTATTTATGCCGTAACCGTGGAAGATACGCTATGGCAACAGATGCAAACGTATGGTGATATGATGCCTCATACCAAGTATGGCAACACCAAAGTTTATTTCTTTCTGAGTAACAGCCCTGTGCCTACGCAAATCACTCCCGGCGATGAAAATATCAGTCCGGAGTATGAACAGTATGTGCTAGCAAAGTATGAGAAGGATGCAATGGGGCAGATTATATTTACAAAATACCCCTTCAGGTAATGCTTGATAATTTTACTAAAGCCATACTTATTTCATCATCATTAAAAATTTATCGTACAAATAAGCTCAGCAACTAAAACCGAAGACTATGAAAAGAAACTCAATATTTACCGCAGCTATAGTACTTGGCGCCTCCATGTGCCTAACCTCCTGCGGAGGTGAAAACACTGAAACTACCACAACTCCTAACTCTACATCTATTGAATCTGAAGATGCTTATGAGCGCGACAGGACACGGATAGGCGACACAGAAGCTGACACTTCTGGCATGATGATGGCAGACACAACAGCTATACAGTAGCTGAATTCACAGATTTAATTCCGCAGCTTATGAACAAGTTAAGTTTTATAGGCTGCGGTTTTTAATTTTAAGCGAAGAATAAAGAACAATTCAAGGAAATTACTGGCAGCAAATATGAAAAGTATATAGTGTGGCGGGGTAGGCTTGTGCAGTAGTGCTTCAAGTGCTATACTTGTCGCTTTGCTTCCGGATTGCGTATGAATGGCTATTCATCATAAGTTCCTTTTTACATGAAGCAACAGAAAGAACATACTTTTAGCACCCTAACATTTTTCCTTCTGCTACTATTACCGTTTACCTTCGCTATACAACCGTTGCGGGCACAGAAGCTGTATAAACCAGCTCAGGATTTAGGCGAATTGTTTGAGCAGGTGCAGCTACAGCATGTGTTTCCTGATTCCAAAACCTTTCCTGATGCTACCCCACTGCTGCCTCCTCAAGAAATATTACAGGCTTACGAGCAACAAAAAAGCCAGCTTGGCTTTGACTTGAAGGCATTTGTGATGGAACGGTTTGAAATGCCGCCACAACCTGCTTCTGGCTTCTCCACAGATACCACCCTCTCGGTAACAGAGCATATTGAGCGGCTTTGGCCTATACTTACCCGTGAACCGGGTGCCGATGGAGGCTCACTGATTCCATTGCCGAAAAAGTATATTGTACCAGGAGGTCGTTTTCGGGAGATCTACTATTGGGATAGCTTCTTTACCATGCTTGGCTTACAAGCCAGCGGTGAGACAGCACTTATCCAGAGCATGGTTGATAATTTTACGCACCTGATCAACACCACGGGCCATATCCCTAACGGCAACCGCACCTATTACCTTAGCCGCTCACAGCCGCCGTTCTATGCACTTATGCTGGAGATACTGGCACAGGAAAAAGGTAAGGCTATACTTAAAACCTATGCGCCTGCGCTGCGCCAAGAGTATGGCTTTTGGATGAATGGTGCAGATAAAATAACATCATCTAGCCCTTCACACCGTCGGGTGGTGCGCATGCCGGATGGCAGCATTCTGAACCGCTACTGGGATGATCAGCCTGCTCCCCGACCAGAATCTTATCGTGAGGACGTGGAGCTAGCCGAAGCGTCAGGTAAAAACCCAGAGGAGGTCTATCGCAATATCAGGGCCGCCGCAGAATCAGGCTGGGACTTTAGCAGCCGTTGGTTTGCGGATGCAGAAAACCTCAGCACCATCCATACAACTGACATCATACCTGTTGACCTGAACGCACTGCTTTACCACGTGGAACTTACCTTGGCCGAGATGGCCAGGCTGGAGGGCAAGCAAGCCGAGGCGAAGAAGTATGAGAAGTTGGCAAAAGCTCGCCGTAAAGCCTTACTGAAGTATAACTGGAGCGATAAAAATGACTTCTTTCACGACTACGATTTTGTAAAAGGCACGACCACCAATGTACCGAGCCTTGCTGCAGTTTTTCCGCTATACTTTAACATGGCCAATAAAAAGCAAGCCGCTGCCGTTGCTCAAAAACTAAAAGCAGATTTCTTGAAGCCCGGCGGACTGGTTACCACCCTCAACCATACAGGCCAGCAGTGGGACTCGCCTAATGGCTGGGCTCCACTGCAATGGATGGGTATTCAGGCACTGCGCAATTACAAGCACGATAAGTTAGCTGATGAGGTATCGCAGCGGTGGGTTGAGAAAAACCAGGAGGTTTTCCAAAACACGGGTAAGCTGATGGAGAAGTATAATGTCGTTAACATGAAGTTACAAGCAGGCGGCGGCGAATATCCCAATCAAGACGGTTTCGGCTGGACAAACGGTGTGCTGCTCAAACTCATTTCCCTGCACCCAGAGCTATTGGATATGACGCTGGAGGAGCTGGAGTTAGAGACACAGGATTAACAGCAGCAAAGCTAAGCAGAAGAAAGGGCACAACTAGTTGTGCCCTTTCTTCTGCTTAGCTTTGCTGCTCTGTCTATACAGCACCGTATCCTATCACCCCTGCCCCCCTTTTTAAGGAGAGGAATCTGTCATTGCTATTGCCAAAGTATAAGCGCTGTAGTTAGAGTAGTTCATTTGAACCCACCCCTAACCCCTCCGAGGAGGGGAATCAGTTCAAGCTCCGTAAGTAGAAGCTATCGAACCTAATCCCAGTCCTTGGGTTGAGCGCCTCGAGAGTTTCCGGTGACGAACGGAGTGAGGCAGCCCGAGGCACGAGGGCAGGAAAGGAAAGCAGCGCGATGCCCGAGGACGAGGCCCCGCGGCCGTGAGCGCTCCAAAGTATAAAGTGCAATGATTGGTGTTTGGGAGCTGGAGGATGAACTGGAGCTAGAAAGGATAGCTTGGCTGAAGATGCGATACGCAGAGGCAATGGAAGTATGGCCAAAGCTATACAGGCATGGCTCTGCGAGCCAATAGAAAACGCCAGCGGGAGGTATCTGGAGCAGTCGGAGGCACAAGCGGACGCTTGCAGAGTAGTCTAACCCTTGACACAAAAACATCATTCCCTCCTATACTTGGCACTAGGTTTGCAAAAGCACCGTTTAAGGAATCAAACCTCAAACCTATGAGCAGACTAAGACACATAACAGCCGCAGCCATCCTTACCTTCAGCAGTTTTGCAGCCTTCGCACAAGGCGAAAAGAATAACTGGTACTTCGGGAAAGGCGCAGGCATTATATTCTCAGGAGACACAGCTACAGCTACTAACAGCCGGTTATTTACAGAAGAAGGCAGCGCCACCCTCTCCGATGCAAACGGCAAACTTTTGATGTACACCAATGGCATCACCGTCTGGAACGGTGAGCACAAAGTAATGCCCAGTGGCAACGGCTTGATGGGTGGTAAATCTTCTACACAATCAGCCCTCATACTTCCAAAGCCCAACAGTAGCGACCTCTATTACATCTTCACAACAGATATACAGGCGCAGTCTAATGGATTGCGCTACACGGTGGTTGATATGACAAAGCAGGAAGGCAAAGGCGATGTTATTTCGCGTAACAGCTTTATGATAGCGCCAACCACCGAAAAACTAACAGCTGTACGCCACAGCAATGGCCGCGATTGGTGGGTAATAGCACACCGCTGGAACAGCAACGGCTATATGGCTTTTCTGTTGAATGAAGAGGGCGTGGAGACAAGGCCGGTGCTAAGTATGGTAGGCACTGTACATGGTGGCCCGAACCGTAAGGCAATCGGCTATCTTGTTCCTTCGCCGGACGGTACCAAGCTGGCTGCTGCTCTTTGGGACTCTGAAAGCAACTTCGAGCTCCTGAACTTTGACCGCAGTACAGGTAAAGTATCTGATCCTATACTTTTAAAGGGATATCAGGAGGCATACGGGGTGGCATTTTCACCTGATGGCAGCAAACTATACGGTACAGCCAACGGAGCTGGAGGCGGAAAAGCACAGGTAATACAGTTTGATCTAAATGCTGGAAGTGCCGATGGCATTGCTAAGTCAGCGGTGGTGGTAGCTACATCCAAGAGCCCGCGTTTTGGGGCTTTGCAAGTAGGGCCAGACGGAAAGATTTACGTAGCACGTCAGGACAATTACTACCTGGGCGTAATCAATAACCCAAATGCAAAAGGCGTGGCTAGTAACTATGTGGATGATGGATTTCACCTGGGTAAGCAAAAGAGTGACCTTGGCTTGCCGAATTTTGCACAAGGGATAAGCAAATAGCGTATAAATCAGAAGCGCCAGCCTCACAATAGAGGCTGGCGCTTCTGATTTATACCTTAAGTTAACTACTAAAGCGACTCCTGATTACCTATTTTAAAGCGAAGGAAAGCAAAGGCAAAGGATGCTCCAGGATTGTTTTCGGTAAGTGGTGCGGTTATATCGCGTGTGCTGATGCCGAACTCATAGGATTGCGCTATGAAGGCAATGCCAATCGGAAGGTTAAGCTTTTCTCCGGCTCCCGTCGATACACCAGTGCTAAAGCGGAAGAAGGAGGTTGGCATTACGTCTACTCCTAACCCGAAGAAGTCTTGGGAAAGGTTGCCCGGTGCGTTGTTAAGAGCGTGTACATAGTCTACTCCTACCTCTACTTTATTGCCAAGTTTTGCACCTACACCAGCTCTGAAGCGTGTTGGCAAATCTGTTTTAAGCTCATTTACAGGTGTAAAAGCCAGGGCCGTATCAATAATCTGCTGTGCCACATCTGCTACATCCTCAAAATCATATTCTTCCGCACTAATTATATCAGACAGGTAAAAACCTTTATCCTGCCCCTGCAAAAGGTTTTTGCTCCAGCGCATACTACCCATATCCGTCACAGAAAGGCTAACTTTTACAGTTTTGGCTATCTCAGCTGATAAACCTACGTCGTAGCCATGGCCTTTGCCAACAGGGCTTAACTGGTTATTGGCACCGCCATACCTGAACTGCGGATCATCCAGGTATCTTTCATAGTCAAAGTCCAGCACCGGCGAGGAAGCACTGTACGCTTTTACCTCACCATCCTTAGCACTTAATTCATACAAAGCCAGGCCTTGTAAATAGCGGTATCCCACACCTGCATAAATAGCAACGGCAGGTAAAGAAACCAACTTACGTCCATAAGACAGATTCCACTCATTTACCCACGATGCCTTCAGCTCAGTTCCATCAAACAACTCATGCACGTACACGCGCTCATCTTCATTTGTTTGCTGCACTACGGGAGCTTCCTGCCCTAAAAACAGTAGTTCAGAAAAATTTTTATTAAACCCTGCATGCCCCAGAATCCGCTGGCGGTTGCTAAAACCAAAGCCTCCTACTTTTGGTAGGTATACAGCTATAGCAAAAGTGTTCATGTCTACGCCTGCATTCAGTACGTTGTCTGATGTAAAAGCTTTGGCATAGCGCAGGCGGTCTTCCATCGCTAAGGTGCGCTCATCTTCTATTTTAGAAAAATCCTTGATAATAGTACGCGTAAAAGCTTGTGAACTAACGTTCAATCCTCCCTCCAGAAACGTAAATGAAACAGTAGGCGCACCAAAGCCCAGATTTGCAGGATTTACACCGATTGCCTGGTAATCACGTACAAAGGTATTCTGAACCCCGCCTCGCCCTGTTGTACTGGCATTACTCAGCTCGCTTTGCGCCTGTGCCGTTTCCATAGCCACTAAAGCAGCAGCCAGCATGAAAATCTTTTTCATTAAGTAATTGATGGATTGATAAGATGGATAGGTATTAAAAAAGCATTATAGCAGGTTTCTGTTAGTTAATTTAAAAGATGCTACACACATTTATACTTCAGACACTTACAACTAAACCGTTCTTTTGAAAAGCAAGTTCAGCCTTTTTAGGATAAATTCAATAATGCTGCCCAAAATTAAGTTTTGAATGTGTTATGGCCGCAAAGGTAGTATGGCAACCTAATAATCTTAATTTTGTAGAAGAGATACAGTTGCTGACACCAAACCCTTACCACATTGGCCAAACGATTTAGCCCTGACAAGTATGCTGAAGGTATTTTAGCCGGAGACCGAGTGCTATTGAGCCGCGCTATTACGCTGGTGGAAAGCAGGCTGCCATCTGATCAGGAACTGGCCCAGCAGGTAATAAACCTGGTACTACCGCATGCCGGCAACTCCGTGCGGATTGGCATAACAGGCGTACCTGGTGTAGGCAAGAGCACGTTTATTGAGGCTTTTGGCAGTTATGTGATTGAGGAGCAAGGTAAAAAGCTAGCCGTGTTGGCTATAGACCCCACCAGCCAGCGTTCGGGCGGCAGTATTTTGGGTGATAAAACACGCATGGACATGCTGGCCATCAACCCTAAAGCTTACATTCGTCCTTCTCCTGCTGGTAAATCGTTGGGCGGTGTCACCCGCAGCACCCGGGAGAGCATTATACTTTGCGAGGCAGCTGGCTTTGATGCTATTATTGTGGAGACGGTAGGTGTGGGGCAATCAGAAACGGCGGTGCATGCCATGGTGGATTACTTCTTGCTGCTGATGCTGGCCGGAGCCGGAGACGAGTTACAGGGCATCAAGCGCGGTATCATGGAAATGGCCGATGCCATTGCCATCACCAAAGCAGATGGCAGCAACATCAACAAAGCAAAATCAGCACGGGTAGAGTATCAAAACGCGCTACATTTATACCCGCTCTCGGCTTCTGGCTGGGTACCGCAGGTAAGCATCTGCTCTGCTCTTAAGAACAACGGCCTTGATAGCACCTGGCATACTATAGAAGAGTACCTGCAGCTAACGCAAAGTAACGGCTACTTCGACCAAAAGCGACGTGACCAGAACCTGCAGTGGATGTATGAGGCTATTCGGCAAAGCCTGGAAGAGCGGTTTTATGCCGCCCAGCAGGTAAAGGAGCAGCTGCCAGGTATAGCCAGTGCGGTAAAAGAAGGTAATAAGTCAGCTTTTGCAGCGGCGGCAGAACTGCTGAAGTTGGTGTAAAACCGACGCTTTGTTTAGCAGCAGTAAGTCTATACTTCATCACGAGCATATACTATAATCACCTACTCTATTGCAGCTCCTACAGGCATTATTCAGCATCAGAAGCAAACAGCTGATTCGGACTTTGCAAGGCCTTAGTTGGTATCATGTGCCTGTACTACTTGCTACGGCAGCCTTTCTCTCCTGGTGGTTGTTCCAGAAATTGCAGGAGGTTTCCTTTGCCATGGCCGCAGTAGCAGGCGCTGTAGTTGTTATACTGCTGCTTCATACTTCCCGCGCTGATAAAAAATTTATGCAGCACCTGGCCGCACGGCACCAGCTTGTATTTTGGGCAGAGTATAGTATACTGCTGCTACCCTTCCACCTGCTGCTTCTGTTTTCGGGGCAAGGGCTTCTGATTCTTTCTTTAGAAATGTTGCTACTGGTCGTTTCCTACCTTCACGTTAGCAGCCTTCCGAAAGTTAAAACAAGGGCTTACCCTTTCATCCATCACCAGAACTTTGAGTGGAAAGCTGGCATGCGGCAGAACCTCCTGCCTTTTCTCCTGATTTATACCTTAGGTATAGCCTTGGCCCCTCTGCCCTATGTAACGCTCTTGATGCTGTGGCTACTGCTTTTGATCGTGAGCACTTTTCTGCAGGAATGTGAACCATACAACTTGCTGTTGCTGCCAGAGAAAAGCCCCCATCTGTTTCTGAAGTATAAGATTAAGCTGCACCTGCTCCAGTACATCGTGCTAACGCTCCCGTTGCTGCTCCTGCACCTGGCATTACAACCAACGCATTTTATACTTGCCCTGGCTGCTTATACTATGTTTTTGTTAGTGCTGATGAGCGCGGTGCTGCTGAAATATGCACACTATGAGCCAAACGAAAAAGTATCTTCTGCCGCTTCGCTCCTCAACGCATTAAACCTAGCAAGCCCGCTGCTGCCATTCCTGCTGCTTTTCCCATTGGTGAGCAGCATCCGCAACTATAAAAAAGCAATTAACCGCCTCACCCCTTTTCTGCATGATTTCAGTTCATAACCTCCGCGTGTCTTATAACCGGCAGGTTGTGCTGGATAATTTGACGACTACTTTTGAAGCAGGCAAAGTACACGGCATCGTTGGGTTAAACGGCACGGGCAAAACCACCTTACTCAACACGCTTTTTGGCTTTATAAAACCCGCTACTGGTGAGATACTGTACCAAGGCGATAAACTTACCAAAAAGAATATCTCTTACCTGGAGACAACAAACTTTTTCTACAGCAACATAACGGGGCAAGAGTACCTGCGGCTTTTCTGCAGCAGCAGCGCAACGTATGAAGTATGGAACGATCTATTTAAGCTACCTCTAGACAATTTGATAGAAGGGTACTCAACAGGGATGAAGAAGAAGCTGGCGCTGCTGGGTGTACTGCTGCAGGACAAGCCGGTGCTCCTGCTCGATGAACCGTTTAACGGCCTGGACCTGGAAAGTATATGGCTTGTAAAGCGAATCATAGCCGACATCAAACCAAGCAAAACCATTCTGCTCACCTCGCACATCTTCGAAACCCTCACCTCTACCTGTGATTATATTTACCGCCTGGGCAACAACTCCATTGCCCATACTTACAGCAGAGAAGAATTTGGGCAGCTACAGGAACAGCTGTACAAAGAGCTGGACGAGAAAGCAGGCTTTTGAAGTATAGCCGCCCTAAACTAAAAGCAGCTGGCTCTGTTTCCAGAACCAGCTGCTTTACGAATCAATAAGTAAGATTTTATCTTGCTTCCTCCAGGGTAACTTTTGCCCACTTGCAGATGCCGCCCAGCGGAGGGTTGAATTTATATACATGCACCTTCACCGACTGTACGAACGGAAACTTGTCGTATACTTTGTCAATGATACGGTGGCCGAGGTGCTCCAGCAGGCGGGCAGGCATTTTCATTTCTTCCAGCACCAGCGCATACAGCACCTCATAGTTCACGGTCTCTTCTAGTTTATCAGTAGCAGCAGCGCGTTGCAGGTCTGTATCAATAATTAAATCGATGCCATACTTGTTGCCTATCTTCTGCTCCTCGTCGTAGTAGCCGTGGAAGGCAAAAAATTCCATGCCCTCCAGCGTAATCTGCCCCATGCCTCCTTAACCTATCTCGTCGAAGAAAGAACCTGTGCCTTGCTTAGCAGTATTACCGTTATAAGCGGCTGCGGCTGCATAATTATTTCGTGATGGCTCTGTAAGCGGAGGCTGAATCTCTGGCTGCTGTGGTGTTACAGGCTGCACATCCGGAATCGGTTGCTCAATGTCTGGCGCAGGCACACGGCCCGGGTAATCCGGCGCTGGCTGCTCAATCTCAGGCGAAGGCACATTTGGCACCGGCGTTACCGGCTGTGGTACCTCTGGCTGCGGCTGCGTTACATCCGGCGCAGGATCTCCAAGTGGAGTATAGCTATTTTCGCTTGCCTGCATCACAGCGACAGGAGCGTTAGATGCTGTTGTCTCTGCTAGTTGTATGGTTTTATTTTCTACGTTCGTGTTCATGTCTTTCAAGTTTTTCAGCAGCTCTGTGTTTTCAACTTCGATGTTGGCTGCCCTTGAAAGAATACTGTGTGTTGCCGCTTTTGGTTTTGCGTTCGCCTTCTCTACTTTCTCCATGGCCTCGTTGGCCAGGTGGCGCAGGTCACGCACCAGGCTATCCAGGTAGCTTTCCATGCGCTGGCAATCCTGATCCAGGGCCTTTACCTGCTCCTGCATTTCCAGCACTACACGCTCCGCCTGCTTCTTGGCATCTTCCAGCATCTGGCGTGCTTCGTTGCGGGCCTGGTTCATCAGTTCATCCGCTTTCAGCTCCGACTCACGCGCCTGCAGTTCAGCCGATTTCTTGGCCTGCTCCATGATGCTGTTACCGGTATCTTCAGCTGTTTTAAGGGTTTTGTAGAGTGATGATTCCACTTCGCGCAGCTTCTGCGTCTCGCGGTGCGAGGCGTCCAGTTTCATGCGCAGATCCTTGTTCTCGTCCTGCAACTTTTCCCATTGCTGCGAGAGCGTAAGCAAAAACGCGTTTACCTCATCCTTATCTAGTCCTCTAAATGCCTTCTCAAACGTTTTCTGCCTGATCTCTAATGGTGTAATCTTCATAACAAAACCTTAATTAATATCCCAAACTGAAATGGTGCGGTCATCACTACACGAAACTAACTGATTATGATGAGCCGACCAAAATAATTTATTTACCGAGGTGCCGTGGCTGGCATTGCGTACTTTGTCTATCACTTTCAGCAGTTTAAAAGTTTCTGCATCCCATACTTTAATAGATTTATCCATGCTGCAGGTGGCAAAGCGACGGCCATCGGGGCTATACGTGATGTGGTTGATGGTATACATATGCGCAATTACATAGCCTCGCTCCTTGTACTGCTCCCATACTTCCCACACCCGCAGGTGCGCATCACGCCCACCGCTCAAAAGCAGGCTCCCATCTGGTGAGTATACTACCGTAAACACAGAGTTTGTGTGTGACTTCAGCTCATACTTCAGCTCCAGCGTGTCCACATGATACACTCTGATACTGTTGTCGCTGTACCCTACCGCCAGCTCGTTTGTTTTCTGATTATAGGCCAGGCAGCGAGCACTTTGGTCTGAATTCCGGATGATGGTCTGAAGCTCGAATGTTTCTCCATCCAGCACACATACGGCACCATTGCCCATTGCCACAAACACCTTCCCTTGCGCTGCTGGTACATGCAGGATGTCGAATATGGCTACTTTTGGCAATGCCACTGACTTTAGTATCTGCTTGTTTGCCAGATCTATTACCTGCAGGCCTTCCTGATTCTGGCCCAGCAGCAGCAAATTGCGTTGCGGCAGGTAGCGCAAGGCGTATACCGAGGTAGTTACCCGCGCCATCAGCTCTCCGTTCTCTGGCGCGTCCAGGTTCCAGGCCACCACCATGCCGTCTCCGCCTGCAGAGTAAAAAATGTTAGTATCGCCAGCGCGTTCTAACGTATAAACACAATCGCGGTGGCCGGTTAAGGTGGTAATCTTCTCTACTTGTACTTTTATGGCCATACTGGCTGCTGCTCTTAGTCTCTGTTAAAAATCAGCTAAATTTACAACAATTACAGGTAACAGCTGATGTCTGTACTTGTAAAACCGAAACGCTTACACAATATTGCCTATGCCTCTGCTACACTCAAAGCAAATTAACTCAAACACCGTACTTGGTATCTGGCGGTTAGAAGAACCCCTGGAGGACCTGCTAAAGGCCTTGCCGCCTCATGCAAACGTAGATGAGCGGCTGGCACAAGTACACCCGAGAAGGCAGCGGGAGTGGCTGGCAAGCCGGGTACTGGCATATAAGCTACTGGAGGATTTAACACCGCTTCCGCTGCAGCTTTTGCGTAACCAGCACGGCA
The DNA here is from genome assembly GCF_042678745.1 of Pontibacter rugosus. Taxonomy (NCBI): domain Bacteria; kingdom Pseudomonadati; phylum Bacteroidota; class Cytophagia; order Cytophagales; family Hymenobacteraceae; genus Pontibacter; species Pontibacter rugosus. The sequence continues at coordinate 19,775 of NZ_JBHTLD010000008.1, forward strand.
GGCCGTACTTCTCCGACTCCCGTTTTCATGTTTCTATCTCACACTCGCCTGCCTTGGCCGCTGTTATACTTTCTGACACGTATGAGGTTGGCATAGATATTGAATTAATATCTCCGAAGGCATTACGCGTTCAGGAAAAGTTTCTGACGGATCAGGAGAAAAACTATACCCTGGCTGATGAACGGGAGACCTGCCTGTACTGGAGCGCCAAAGAAACTTTGTATAAAATGTATAGTCGAAAGCAGCTTATTTTCAAAGAAAACCTGTCTGTGGCTCCACTGGATGAAGCAAATATTTTGCAAGGGCGCGTACAAACAGAAAATTTTTCTAAATTGTACCATATTCACCACGAAACGCTGCACAGCCACGTATTAACATACTGCATTGATAAGCAATCTGCTCAAGTATAGTACAAATAAACCACTTATAGATATGAAACACCTAGCCTCTCTTGCCACAGCCGTTTTGCTCTCGCTGAGTTCTTTTGCACAGTCTGGCGGATATCAGCTAGGCGATAAGGTCGCTGATTTTACTTTGCAGGGCGTAAATAACCAAACAACCTCTCTTAGTAATTTTACAAATGCGAAGACCGTTGTACTGGTGTTTACCAACAACCAGTGCCCATATGCTAAATTGTACGAAAACCGCTTGGTAACACTGGCCAGTACCTACGATAGCAAAGGTGTTCAGTTCGTTTATATCAACTCTGGTGCTGGCGATGCAGGCGAGACCCTGCAAGAAATGGGCACAAAGAAGTATAGCCCTTACCTATCAGACCAGGGACAGAAAATAAGCACCCAGTTTGGTGCCACAAAAACACCTGAAGTATTTGTGCTGCATAATAATAACGGAGAGTTTATCTTAAAGTATAAAGGTGCCATAGACGATAACCCGCAGGTGGCAAGTGATGTAAAAAATCAGTACCTTAAGAATGTGATTGATGAAGTATTGGCCAGCAGAGCGGTTTCTACGCCAGATAAACGTGCTACCGGCTGCTTGATCAAGAAATACTAAGTATAAATAAAATATAAAAGGGAAGGGCCACTACAAGTTGTAGTGGCCCTTCCCTTTTATATTTTGCTGAATCCTAGATTACCGGATCTTCATCTGTTATACTTGCCAGCAGTTTCATCACCTCTGTAGCTTTTTCAGGATCATCCATTTTTTCGAACGAAAAGGCAAGGTTACGCAACGCCCGCTTCACAATCTCGAGGTTAGAACACGGCTCATAGAAAATATCCATCGGGTTCAGGTCTAGCTGCAGGATGTAATTGTCTATGTCTGCTTTGCTCAGGATAAGACCTTTGTTGTACACGTTAATGTAAAACTGCATGCCGTCCAGCTTATAGGTAAGTATAAACAGGTTGGGCAGGTTTACACCAAATACCGGCATATCCAGGCGCTGCGCCAGCGTCATGTAAAGCACGCACAAAGTGAGCGGGTTTCCTCGCTTGCTCTCCAGCACCAGGTGCAGCATAGAGTTTGCCGGAGAATGAAAGTTTTTGGTGTTAGCAGAAAAACGCTTTTCCCGGAACAGCACATTATTCAAAGCCTTTACCTGATCATAGGGATGCATCTCCTCCTTCATCTGCGTCCAGGCATCAAAGTATAGCTGGTCTATTGTTTTGTTGATCGTAGCAAACTCCACATCCGGGTATAAATAGGAGTTTACCAGCCACATCCCCTCCAGTAGGTTTTCGGCACCATTTTCTTTCCAGGCTTTCATGCGGTGCAGCAGCCCTCCGAATTGCAGGTTATGAATCAGGTCCTCGATTTTCTTTTGCAGATCGGCGTTCAGCGTTTCCTCCCACTCTTCTTCCAGAAATGGAATGATACCTTCGCCTAAATGCACAATCTGCTTCTCCACATGCGACGCAACTTCGCTGTCGCTGTCATCCAGCAGCGAGATAAGCGCCTTTATTTCGTTCTTTGTCACTATACTTCGGTAATTAGAAATTCAAAATTAGAAATTAGCATGTTTGGGAATCCAAAGCTTTTTAGCTTTTCTTAAATAAACCCTCATTTCTAATTTCTAATTCACAATTTTGAATTTATCTCACGTTTGAATCACTCCTACATTGTAAGGCTTTTCGATGGGAGCGTGGTTTGCAGCCTCGATGCCCATAGAGATTACCTTACGAGTTTCCAGCGGATCAATGATGCCGTCTACCCACAGGCGTGCGGCCGCATAGTATGGCGAAAGCTCTTCGTTATACTTGTTGGTTATGCGCTCCAGCAGCTCCTGCTCTGCCTCTGGTGTGATTTCCTCTCCTTTTGCTTTGAGTGATGACACCTGAATCTGAAGCAAGGTTTTAGCAGCCGCCGCACCACTCATTACCGCCAGTTGCGCTGTAGGCCAGGAGTAGATCAGGCGCGGGTCGTAGGCTTTGCCGCACATGGCGTAGTTTCCTGCCCCGTAGCTGTTGCCTACAAGTATAGTAAACTTAGGCACCACAGAGTTAGACATGGCACTCACCATTTTAGCACCATCTTTGATAATGCCGCCATGCTCTGACTTGCTGCCCACCATAAAACCGGAAACATCCTGTAAGAACACCAGCGGAATTTTCTTCTGATTACAGTTCATGATAAAGCGAGCAGCTTTGTCAGCAGAGTCGGAATAAATTACGCCGCCCATCTGCATTTCGCCTTTTTTACTCTTTACAATCTTGCGCTGATTGGCTACAATACCTACTGACCAACCATCTATACGGGCCAATCCGCAGATAAGCGTTTGTCCGTAAAGGTCTTTATAGGGTTCAAACTCTGAATTATCAACCATGCGAAGTATGATATCCATCATATCGTATGGTTTAACACGGTCAGATGGCAGTAGGCCGTAGATTTCTTTTTCTTCTAGTTTTGGCGCAGCAGGCGCTACACGGTTAAAACCGGCTTTGGGGTTATCGCCCATCTTATCAAAGATGTTGCGGATATGGTCCAGTGCCTCTTTATCGTCTTTACACTTATAGTCCGTCACGCCCGATATCTCGGAATGGGTGGTTGCCCCGCCAAGAGTCTCGTTATCTATGCTTTCACCGATAGCGGATTTCACCAGGTATGAGCCTGCCAAAAAAACCGAACCTGTACCTTCTACAATCAGCGCCTCGTCGCTCATAATCGGCAGGTAGGCACCACCAGCCACGCAGCTGCCCATGATAGCGGCAATCTGCACGATGCCCATGGAGCTCATTACCGCGTTGTTGCGGAACATACGGCCAAAGTGTTCTTTATCCGGGAAGATTTCATCCTGCATCGGAAGAAATACGCCAGCACTGTCTACCAGGTATACGATAGGCAGTTTGTTCTCAATAGAGATTTCCTGCGCACGCAGGTTTTTCTTGGCTGTGATAGGGAACCAAGCACCGGCTTTTACAGTGGCATCGTTGGCTACTACCACGCATTGGCGGCCTTTGATATAACCTATACCAGTAACTACGCCACCGCTTGGGCAGCCGCCAACCTCTTCATACATGCCTTCTCCGGCAAAGGCGCCTACTTCCAGAAAGTCAGTGCCTTCGTCCAGCAGGTATTCGATGCGCTCGCGGGCGGTCATTTTACCTTTCTGGTGCTCTTTCTCAATGCGCTTTTCACCGCCACCGAGGTGTACCTTTTTTAGTTTGTTCTTCAGCTGAAAAATTAGCTGCTTCAGTGCGTCTTCGTTTTTGTTGAATTCGATGTCCATGCAAGCTAGTTTGATTAGTTTTAGGGTGGTATAAAAATGCGAAAATCCGCTCTTTCAAGCGGACTTTACAAATATACAATTTTTAACATTGCAGCTTAGTTAGATTTTACGCTGTCTTTTCTAACAGGCGTAAGAGCAGCACCTTGTATGGTATTCCTCTCTGGAACAGGTACATATACCGTATCCGGTACTGTACGGAATTCCTGCGGATTGGCTTCCTGCATTTCCTTCACCTCATCCAGTGTTATTACCCGGCCTGTTTCATCCACTTTATACTTGTCTTTGCGGCCAAACACGGAGAAGCTGACATAACGCTTCGGGTAAGCCTGGATATCGCGGAGCAGCAGGTCTAAAGCAGCAGAAGAACGGTTTAAGTTTTCGTACAACTGCTCATCGTTCATCAATTTGCCAATAGATCCCTGTCCTGAGTTAAGCTTTGTGGCGGCAGATTCCAGTTCCATTACAGCCTGGTTTGCGTTTCGTACCAGCTGGTTTATCTCTGCCTGCTTTAGTGTATCCGTTATTTCAGCCATGTTCTGCGCCAGGTGGTTGATGTGGCGCTGCGTTTCGCGGAGCGAGGATGTGAGTGAGCTGATATTACTGGTTATCTGGCTGATGTTTTCCTGGTTAGAGCGAAGTATTTTGTTGATAGCCTCTGTAGTAGCTTCGGTATTGGCGAGGATGTGCTGCAGGTTGTCTTTGGCATCTCCATCGAGCAAGCGGTTTACACGGGCCAGTGTCGTATCCACCTTGTCGATGATCGGTACTGTTTTAGTAGAGATAATATCAGTGATGCTGCTTGATTTGTAAGCAATGAGCTTTTCACCGCCATCATATAGGGTTGTATTTTTTCCTAGGTATAAGGTAATGGCTTTGCTACCTAATAAATCTGAGTTGCCAATAGCTGCGATAGTAGAATCTCCTACTTCTATACCCTTTAGCACCCCTATCTCTACCCTTATCTGGTTATTTTGGTCAGTCAGCAGTTTAACTGTTTGCACTGAACCGACCTGCACACCATTTAAAATAACAGGATTGGAGGCTACAAGTCCATCCACGTTATCATACACGACATAGTATGTGTTCGAATCAGAAAAAAGATCTGACCCTTTCAAGAACATGAAGCCGAAGTATAATATGACGATTGCGACAATGCCTAGTAACGCAACTTTAATTTCTTTTGATATTTTCACGTAGGAGTTTTGCTTAGCTGAATTAGTTCATGGCTTCGAGCTCTTGCTTATACTCTTTGAAGGCCCGATATATACCTGATGCAATATACGACTGGCCGGTTTTATCGTTAAGAAATTTTTCTTCTGTTGGGTTTGTCAGGAAGCCACACTCTATCAGAACACTCGGCATGTAAGACTTCCATAGCACTAAAAAGCCCGCCTGCTTCACACCACGGCTTTTTCTGCCGGCCTTTGTGCTGAATTCACGCTCAATTTTTTCAGCAAACCGAAGGCTATTATCTATATAAGCACTTTGGTGAAGTGCAAATAAAATGTGGCTCTGCGGAGAATTCGGGTCAAAACCGTTATAGTTTGCCTCATAATTATCTTCCTGAAGAATTACAGCATTCTCTCGTTTGGCAACCTGCAGGTTTCCATTAGACGTATGCAACCCCATTGTATACGTTTCGGTACCGTAAGCAGTAGCTGGGCCAGAGTTTAGGTGGATAGAGATAAAGAGGTCAGCGTTATTTTTGTTCGCGATGCCTGCCCGGTCAATCAGCTCGACGAAGTGATCTGTTTTGCGGGTATATACTACCTTTACGCCAGGCACGTTTTGCTCTATGAGCGCACCAACCTGCAGCGCCAAATTAAGGGCAACATCAGCTTCATGAGAAACTTTGCCATTACAACCTACATCCTTCCCTCCGTGGCCGGCATCAATAACAACTGTGCGCAGCTTGTATTCCTTTTTAAATTCAAGTGTATTGGAGGAGCACAGTAAAAAAACAAAAACCAGAACAGAAACAGTAACAATATTTTTCACAACGCTCGTTAGTTAAAAGCTAAAACAATAACTTTGTACAAATTAAGTAAACTTTTAGGGAACTCTGAAGATTTGCGCCACTTTTTAATCCTCTTCTTTCTGCTGCAACTCAGCATCCTCTTTCCTACGCTGGTGGCTGGCCAGGGGGTACCCGTTCCTACCGCTGTAACGCAAGACACAGCCGCTGTTGCCGGGCAAGACTCCCTTAGCCTTGCCGCACCTAAAGGCGACATCGCAACGACTATCAAATATTCTGCCAGAGACTCTATTTTGTTTGAAGTAAACAGCAGAATCGTGCATTTGTACGGCGACGCCAAAATTGTGTACGGCGACATGAACCTGGATGCTGCTTATATTGAGATAAACTACGAAACCAACACACTTACGGCAACTACCCTCCCAGACTCTACCGGTAAAGAGACAGGCACACCCATGTTTAAACAGGGCGACCAGAACTATGCCGCCAAACGAATTGCCTATAACTACAAGACCAGGAAAGGCCGAATATCTGAAGTAGTAACGCAGCAGGGTGAAGGATACATACACTCTGAGGTTGTAAAAAGAAATCAGGATAATGAGTTTTACGGGTTTCATAACAAGTATACTACCTGCAACTTAGAGCACCCGCACTTCTATATTAGCGCGCCCAGGATAAAGGCTATTCCAAATGATAAAGTCATGTCAGGGCCCTTTAACCTGGTGATTGGCGATATACCAACACCTGTTGGATTTTTATTCGGGCTATTCCCTACCCCTAAAAGCAAGCGCTCTTCCGGGGTCATCATCCCAAGTTATGGCGAAGAAAACCTGAGAGGGTTTTACCTGAGAAACGGAGGCTATTACTTTGCATGGAACGATTACATGGGCACCAGGTTAACGGGAGACATTTTTTCGTTGGGAGGCTATAACTTAAGCTCCAGCACGAGTTATTTCAAGCGCTATGCCTACCGGGGTGGCTTTGAGCTTGGGTATACTTACTTTAAGGGAGAAGAAGCCAATGTTGCAGCAGCCACCGGTGTAAGATCTACAGATGTTCCTTTAAATTCTCAGTTCTCGCGAACGACCCGCACATTCGGCATACGCTGGAACCATACGCCTGTAACCAAACCTGGAAGAGGAGCCTTTTCCGCAAGTGTAAACGCCCAAAGCCAATTGCACAACCGCCTTAACTACAACGGAACGGCACAGTACCTGGCGCCTACGCTCAACTCCAGTATCTCTTACCAGAAAACAATACCAAACTCGCCGTTTAGCTATACTATAAAAGCAAGCCATGGCCAGTCTACAACTACAGGAAGCATGAACTTTGTGCTACCGGACGTAAACTTCAGCATGTCGCAGGTGTCTTTGGCTGAGCTTTTCACAGATGCTCCTGCTACTAACAAATGGTATGAAAACTTCACTGTTTCTTATAACCTGAATGCATCCAACAGGATATCGAATGTCGTTCCTGCACGCACAGGCTCTGACTTTCCTCTTTTGGAAACCAGCCCGGCTGATACCATTGATTTGAACTTCAATAACCTTCAAAACCTTTGGGAAAGCGGACAGAAATCAGCAGTCCATACATTCAATATTGGCTTAGGTAACTACAAAATTTTACGCTACCTAACCTTTACCCCAAATGTTAACTACAGCGAAACCTGGTTAGATGAAAAGTACTCGTTCCGGTTTAACCCTGACTCACAACGCGTAGATATCGACACGACTGGTTTCGGACGTATCTATCAATATAGTGCAGGTGCAAGCTTGAACACAACTATTTACGGAATTGTAAATGTTAAAGGAAAGCGAGTAGAGGCTATCCGTCACCTGGTTAGGCCAAGTATTTCTTATAGTTACCGCCCTGACTTTGCAGATCCTCGATTCGGGTTTTACCAGCGCACGCTAGTTGGAGCAGACACCCGGACAAACCTACCTAATTATCGTCAGCTGGGTCGGTTCAGGACTGGGCTACCAGGTACAGGCCTAAGCTCTGCGCTTAGTTTTGGTATAGATAACAGTATAGAAATGAAAGTGAAGTCGCAGAATGACTCCACCGGCAACCAGTTTGAGAAAGTCAGCATCATTGACGCCTTATCTATCAGGTCTTCTTATGATTTTGCAAAAGACTCCCTGAAGCTGGCCCCTATAAGTATAAATTTAAACACTAATTTATTTAAGATTATTACCCTGAACATCAATTCAACATTTGACCCCTACAAGGCAGACAGCCTTACCGGAAGGGCCGTGGACGACTATTATTTTAACCTGAAGGAATTAAAGCTGGCAAGAATGACGAATGCCAGTATTACACTCTCAGCCAGTCTTAGCCCCGAAACGTTCCGAACTGAAACATCAACACCAACAAACCTGCCAGCGCTTTCCCGAGACCAGGACCCGTTGGTACCAGAGTATGTCGATTTTAAAATTCCGTGGACACTATCAGTCGGCTACTCCTTAAGAACAGATCGCAGTTTTGGAGTAAACGGCAGGTCTAACCTAACCCACACAGTTGACATGCAGGGCTCGCTGAATATTACGGAAAAGTGGAAAGTGCAATACATGGTGGGGTATGACTTTGTTAGAACCAACATCTCTAACGCTAACTTCCAGATACACCGCGACCTGCACTGCTGGGACATGAGCATTGGGTGGAGGCCATTTGGTTTCCAGAGAGGGTATAACCTTACCATAAATGCCAGATCGGCGCTACTGCAGGATCTAAAACTTACAAAACGAAGTAAAAACAATACTTTCTCATACTAAATACAAAAACAGCCACAGCAAAATGTGGCTGTTTTTGTTTCAGATTTTATAGCTTTACGCCTGAACACACACTTGAGCTATGTCTGTACATAAAAACGATATAAAGAAAGTTACTACACACCAGCTGCAGAACATGAAAGAGCGTGGCGAGAAAATCTCTATGCTTACAGCCTATGATTTCTCTATGGCCACTATTCTGGATGCTGCCGGTGTAGATGTGCTGCTGGTAGGCGACTCCGCCTCTAACGTGATGGCTGGCCATGAAACAACACTGCCGATTACGCTTGACCAGATGATTTACCATGCCTCATCTGTTATAAGAGGTGTACAACGTGCCTTTGTCGTGGTAGATTTGCCTTTCGGCTCTTACCAGGGCAACTCATCAGAGGCTTTGCGATCTACAATCCGCATCATGAAAGAGTCCGGTGCACATGGTGTAAAATTGGAAGGAGGCGCTGAAATAAAAGAATCTATTACCCGTATCCTAAGTGCTGGCGTGCCGGTAATGGGCCACCTGGGCCTTACCCCGCAGTCTATCTATAAGTTTGGCACCTACTCCGTACGGGCTAAAGAAGAGGAAGAGGCACAAAAGCTAATCGATGATGCTTTGCTACTTCAAGAATTGGGTTGCTTTGCCATTGTGCTGGAGAAGATCCCATCAGAACTTGCCAAGCGGGTAGCCGATACTCTTGCCATCCCTATTATAGGCATAGGCGCCGGCCCTCACGTAGACGGTCAGGTATTGGTAGTACACGACATGCTTGGCATTAACAAAGAGTTTAAGCCTCGCTTCCTGCGCCGCTATGCTGACTTGCACACTATCATGACAGAAGCCGTGCAGCATTATGTGCAGGATGTAAAAAGTAAAGACTTTCCGAACGAGAAAGAAGCCTACTAGTAACAATTATGAATGACGGATTAATAATTAGGAATGGGTGAAAAACAAAGCCTGCGCCTTCTGTTCTAATCAATTCATCATTTATAATTTCTAATTCATAATTTCTAATTTAATGCTAGATGTTCTGTTTGAGGATAACCATGTGCTGGTAGTAAACAAGCCGGCAGGCTTACTGGTGCATGGCGATGAGACTGGCGATATAACACTTGCTGATTTAGCAAAGGAGTACATTAGGGTAAAGTATAACAAACCCGGTAACGTATTTATAGGTGTAGTACATCGCCTCGACAGGCCTGTTAGCGGTGTAGTATTGATGGCCAAAACATCTAAAGCGCTCTCCCGGCTTAATGAGCTCTTCAGAAGCAAAAAGACGCAGAAAACGTACTGGGCTGTTGTGCAAAATCGACCGCAGCAAGAACAAGGCACATTAATACATTGGCTTGTAAAAGACACCTCTCGTAATGTAACAAAGGCCTATGCCAAAGAGAACCCAGCTGGCGCTCGTTCAGAACTACATTATAAGCTACTCCGTTCACAAAAAGAGGGGCACTTGCTAGAGGTAAACCCTATAACAGGAAGATCACACCAGATACGGGTGCAGCTTTCATCTATGCGCTGCCCTATTTTAGGAGATCTAAAGTATGGCGCAGCGCAGCCTTTACCCGACAAAAGCATAGCCTTACACGCACGCCAGCTTCAATTTGAGCATCCTACCTTAAAAAAACCTGTATCAGTGAGCGCTCCAGCTCCAGCCACAGCTGCCTGGGCCCCGTTTAGGTAAATTACCTTTAAACCTAGGAAGCCTCCCCTATAAACTGCTGCTGACCCTGTTACATAGCAAAAGAATGATTTTCGTCATTTTCTGAACTTTTACGCCCGCATCTCTATTTTACTAAAAAATCGTGTCGTAGCTTTGCAAAAATAGGTGGCATAGTTATGGCATTCAGCCTGCCACACAAGAAATCAAAATCAATTTTTACCTGATAAGTTAATGGCCATACTCATCTTTTTTTTAGTGCACTGGTACCTGTCACTTTTTGTACAGACATTTTACCTGCACCGCTATTCAGCCCACAAAATGTTCACAATGAACCCTTTCTGGGAAAAAGCATTTTATCTGCTAACGTATGTAGCGCAAGGATCTTCGTTCCTGTCGCCACGTGCCTATGCTATCCTGCACCGCATGCACCACGCTTTCTCTGACACTGAGAAAGATCCGCATTCGCCGCACTTCTCTAACAATGCTTTCACGATGATGTGGAAGACAAAGGAGATTTACAACAATGTGCACAAGAACCGTGTGGAGCCGGAGCGCCGCTTTGATGGCGACTACCCAGTATGGCCTGCACTGGAGAAGCTTGGTGATTCCTATTACTCCCGCATTAGCTGGGGGGTGGCTTATGTACTTTTCTACATCGCCTTCGCTACACAATGGTGGATGTTCCTGCTGTTGCCTTTCCACTTCCTGATGGGCCCTGTACACGGAGCCATTGTAAACTGGAGCGGACATAAGTATGGCTATCAAAACTTCGATAACAATGACAAATCAAGAAATTCGCTTTTCTTTGATTTCCTGACTGGCGGTGAATTGTTCCAGAACAATCACCACAAATTGCCAAACCGTGTAAACTTCGGCGTGAAGTGGTGGGAGGTTGATCCAACCTGGCCAGTTATCTGGACTTTAAACAAGCTGAGCATCATTAAGCTGAAGCCTGTAAAAGCAAAGGCTGAAAAAAGAGCTAAGGTTGCTGCCTAAAATAGCAAAGCCCTCCTACTACGGAGGGCTTTTTTTATGGCTATACTTTATATTGACATTCAGACACTTATTATTTCGGCATCTACTGTAGATTATCATAAAAAATTTATACCTTTGCGGTTCTAAACTGGTGGACGAGATCCGCCGACTTTTAAAACTCATTTAGAAAATGGCAGTAAAAATCAGACTGGCCCGCAGAGGCCGCAAGAAAGCAGCTATCTACGATATCGTAGTAGCCGACGCTAGATCACCACGTGATGGTAAGTTTATCGAGAAATTGGGCACATACAACCCTAACACAAACCCTGCGTCTATCGACTTCAACGAAGACAAAGCGTTCCAGTGGGTTATGAATGGTGCACAGCCAACCGATACTGTTAAAGCAATGCTTTCTTACCGTGGCATCCTGTTCAGAAAACACCTTCAAATTGGTGTGAACAAAGGCGCTGTAACGCAAGAAGTTGCAGATCAGCGTTTTAACGAGTGGAAAGAAACAAAAGAAGCGAAAGTTGAAGCGAAGCGCCAGCAAGTTGGCTCTGACAAAGATGCGAAGCGTAAAGCTGCTCTTGAAGCTGAAACTAAAGTTAAAGAAGCTCGTGCTGAGGCTATCCGTCAGCGTGAGGCTGAGAAGGCTGCAGCTAACGCTCCTGCTCCTGCAGAAGAGGCTACTGAAGCCCCAGCTGAAGGTGACGCGTCTACTGAAGAGCAAGCATAATTTCCGGGTGCCATGCATATTGATGACTGCTTTCTATTAGGCTATATCGTCAAAACCCATGGTACCAAGGGGCAGGTAGTTGCGTTCTTTGACGTAGACTTTCCTGAAGATTATGAAGATTTGGAATCAGTTTTCCTGGAGCAAAAGGGAAGACTGATTCCTTTTTTTATAGAGTCTATCGAGCCGCAGAACAAAGGCCGCTTCATCATCAAGTTTGAAGACTTCAAGTCTATCGAACAGGCTGAGACGCTGCGTAATACGTCTGTGTACCTCCCACTCAACGAGCTTCCAGAACTCGAAGAAGGACAGTTCTACTTTCATGCAGTAATCGGCTATCAGGTAGTGGATGCACAGCATGGCCCTTTAGGTATTGTGAAAGAGTTTTACGACCTGCCACAACAACAGCTGATGGTAATGGATTACCTGGATCAGGAAATGCTGGTGCCGGTAATCGACGAGGTTTTTGTACGGGCTGACCACGAGGCAAAAATACTGCACGTGAATATGCCAGAGGGATTGTTGGAAGTATACACACAACCATCTAACCCGAACGAAGCCGACGATCTGGATGATGCCGAGGAGGAGGAACAGTAGTAATGCGTTTTGATATTATCAGTTGCCAGCCAGATCTGCTGGAAAGTCCCTTTAGCCATTCCATTGTAAAACGCGCACAGCAGAAAGGGCTGGTGGAAATCCACCTGCATGACCTGCGCAAGTATGCCGTGAACAAGTATGGCCAGATTGATGACTACGCTTTTGGTGGTGGCGCTGGTATGGTGATGATGATGGAGCCGATCGATAAGTGCATCTCTGCCTTGCAGGCTGAGCGCGCGTATGACGCTATCATCTACATGACCCCTGATGGCAAAACGCTGAACCAGACGATTGCGAACAAGTTCTCGCTCCTGCAGAATGTGATTATACTTTGCGGCCATTACAAAGGCGTGGATGAGCGCGTACGGCAGCATTTTATAACACACGAAATCAGCATCGGAGACTATGTGCTTTCGGGCGGTGAACTGGGAGCTGCGGTATTGGCAGATGCCATTATCCGGATTATACCGGGCGTACTAAACGATGAATCATCGGCACTCACAGATTCTTTTCAGGACGGCTTGCTGGCACCACCGGTATATACAAGGCCTGCTGAATACAAAGGCCTGAAAGTACCGGACATCCTAATGTCAGGCGACACACCGAAGATTGAGGCATGGCGTTTTGAACAGGCAGTAGAACGCACAAGGCAGCGCAGGCCTGATCTTTTAGACGAGTAAAGAATTCCGGCCTGGGCTGGAGCACCATAATAAAAGCCACTTTGCCTAACATGCTACATAAGTGGTAGTTAATTTTATACTTTTTTTCTGTAAAGGTTCCTATGTAATAAATATTTACATATCTTTGCAGTCCGAAATTTGAAGGAGATACTTTAAGAACATAGCCATCATGAGCGAACTAATTAAATTTATCGAGCAGGATTCTGCTGACAAACGCGCCTCTTTTCCGGCTTTCCAAGCTGGCGATACAGTAAACATACACGTGAAAATCCGTGAGGGTAACAAGGAGCGTGTTCAGCAGTTCCAAGGCGTTGTGATTCAGCGTAAGAACGTGAACACAAACGGTGAAACTTTCACTGTAAGAAAAGTATCTAACCAAATCGGCTTAGAGCGTATCTTCCCGCTTCTTTCTCCATCTATCGAGAAAATCGAGCTGGTAAGAAGAGGTAAGGTAAGAAGAGCTAGACTGTACTACCTGAGAGGTTTACAAGGCAAAGCCGCTCGTATCAAAGAAAGAAGATAAGGATACCTGTTTTCATAAGTTTTCCATATTTTTAGTACAAAAAAAGGAGCCAATGCGTTGGCTCCTTTTTTTGTACCTTTACTTTCGTATTTGTCAAAACAAGCTCACTATCAAGATAAAACAGACATCATTAAGTATAACATCAAAAGCAACAAAGCAAATGAAAAGCTATACTTACCTCTTACTTTTACTCCTGCCCCTGCTCTTCTCCTCATGCCAAACAGATTATACAGAGCTGCCAACCTACAGCGGCAACAGGCAGCTACAGGCTATTATTGAAACTCCGGCAGGCAATACGCTCAAGTTGGTGTATGACAAAGAGAAAAAAGAATTTGTAGCCGATAAGGAAGCAGGGCAAGCTCGCAAGGTAGGGTTCCTACCCTACCCAGCCAACTTAGGCTTTATTCCATCCACAGAGATTAACAAAGACGGGAGCGGCTTGGAAGTGCTGGTGCTCTCCGAGCGCCTGGAGTCTGGCACAACCGCAGAGGTAATTCCTATTGCCCTGATGCAACTCGAGAATGCCGGTGAACTGCGCCACATTGTAGTGGCGGTGCCAGCGCGACCCAGCGAGCGCCAACTTGATGCCACCACCTATGCCTCTTTCAGCAAGGAATATGCACCGGCCAAAGCCATACTTCAAATTTGGTTCAGCAACTTTCATAAGTCGGCTGGAACACGCTTTGTAGGCTGGCGGGATGAAAAATTTGCCGAGAAAGAAGTACAGCGCTGGATGAAGCTATAGCCAGCAGCTGAGAAAAACAGTTAAATTTAAGAAGAGGTCAAGGCAGAAGCTTTGGTCTTTTTTTATGATGGAATTATTATGCTCTTAAACACCCATCCTGCTGTATAGCTAAACTGTAGCTTGTGTTTACCCCCTTTACTAGTTATATGCAAGTATAAACACCAAAAGTGCAACATTACACTAGGTTCTAAGTAATACTGTGTATTATTCACATCAACCTTAGTTTACAGTTTATGAAAGCACCTATTTTACTAGTATCCGCATGTATGCTGACAACAGGAGCAGCATTTGCACAAAACAATCAATCGGATGTGCTGCAAGAGGGGATCAGCAATCGAGCCACAGTGCAACAAGTAGGCAGAAGTAACAGTGCACTACTAGAGCAAACTAAGTACGGTAATGCTTCTACAGAGTATAATGTTGCAACCATTAGCCAGACAGGCAATAACAATACTGCTAAACTGGTACAGGAAGCACAAGCTGTCTCTAACACTGCGAGTATTGCCCAAAATGGCAACGATAATTCGGCAAAACAGACACAGGGTAACTATGCTTACAGTAACTCAGCAATTATTGAACAGAATGGGAATAGTAATTCTGCTACACAATCACAGGTATCTCCCACTGGAAATAAAACAAATAATGCTGCGCTAGCCTATCAGGAAGGCAACTACAACGTAACCGTACAGCGTCAATTCGGAGGCAATTATAATACTGCTGAAGTCAGCCAATATGGGGATAATAACAATGTATACCAGTTGCAGAATGGATCCTCTAACTATGCTACTATTGAGCAGATTGGTAACCATAATACCGCTGATCAACGTCAGTTTAATGGAGAGCATAGTGCTATTATAGCACAGACGGGAAATGGAAACGTTCATATCCAGGACCAAGAAACCAGAACCCTTCGCAACACTGCGACAGCAGTAGCAGTAGGCGATGATAACTATGGCTATCAGCAACAGGCTAGTAGAAGTAACTCCTCTGAAATTTACCAGACAGGTAATAACAACTATGCAACTTCTGTTCAGGCAGGATTAGCTTATTTTGAACTAGGAAACAACTATAACCAAACTATCCAGACAGGAGACTATAACAGGGCAGAAACTCAGCAAAATGGAATGAACCATGTAAGCAATATTGTGCAGCATGGCAACAACAACACTGCCACAGTAACACAAAGCGGAAGGCTCTTACAATAATATAAAAGAAAGGTCCGCTGCATATGCTGCAGCGGACCTTTCTTTTACCTTCATATTTGTGACTACTTAATCTCCAGCAGCTTTGCTCTAACAGCGTCAACAGATTTCTCCATATCCTGCACGCGCTGGCGGCTTAGCTCCTGCTGCTGCAGGTTTAACTGCACACCCTGCTCCAGTTTTTTCAGCTCATCTGCATTGCGCACTAACTCTGCCTCTAGCTCCTGTTTACGCTGTTTGTTCTTTTCTATACTTAGCTGTATACTGTTCGCCTCCTTCACCACACGGTCCTGCTCGTTTTTCGTTGCTTTTAGTACAGCCTCTGCTTCGTTAATCTGGCGGAACACATCGTTCCGATAAAGTACTTTAGCAAAGCCACGCAAAAAATTCTCTGCCGCTACATACTCATTTGGTGTTGCATCCTTGCTTACATAAGCAGTACCCATATCCAGATTCCACCACACGTAGCTGCCCTGTGCATCGCTGCCTGTGGTAGATAAAAGACGGAACGGTGCATGAGAAATTGTATCTATCACGGCTCCCTCTACTACCATCACTCCTTTGGATGATTTTACACGGCCTGCTTTCTGAGCCAGATAGTCTTTCCAGGTCTTTTCTACTGTTTTAGGATCAAGCTGTACCGAAAGCTGCTGTCCGCGCCTTAACACCCCATTTACCTCTTGTTCCTTCTCCACTACCTGCACTGATTGTGCCTGGCACAGGCTCCCAATCAGCAGGAATGCTGCAAGTAAAAATCCTTTCATACGGCTTTTGTCAATTGTACTTTATTAGACTGGTTTAATTTCACGAAAATAAAGAATCAAGCGGAGAAAGAAAGAAGAGAGCCGAATTAATTTAGCCAAAAATTGGTTTGGGAATCGGAAGGACTACCGTAACTTTGCAAACTTGTAGCATTCGCAGTCTGAGCAGCTTATACCTACGCCAAACAATTGCACCACCATACCTGTTGAATCACTCTATGAGAATAACCATCTGCCGAAAAGAGCATTTCAACGCCGCACACAGGTTACATAACGCAGCCTGGTCGGATGAGCAGAACAAGGCTGTATTTGGCCTGTGCAACAATCCGAACTATCATGGCCACAACTATGAATTGATTGTGAAACTGACCGGAGCTGTAGATGCTGACACAGGCTATGTGTATGACATGAAAAAGCTTAGCGAGCTGGTAAAGCAGGAAGTGATCAGCCAGTTTGATCATAAAAACCTGAACCTGGATACAGAGGAGTTCAAGAACCTGAACCCAACAGCCGAAAACATAGCAGTAGTTATCTGGGATAAGCTTCGTGCACAAATCAGCACCGATTACGAATTAGCAGTAGTACTGTATGAAACAGAAAGAAACTTTGTGGAATATAATGGATAACCACGACTTGGAGAACGAAGAAGCCATGGATGACCATGTGATGAGTTCACTGGATACGCCCTTGCGCAAAGATGCCTTTGACTTATCTGATAACGAGAAAATTGCTATCATTGAGAAGCATTTTTACCAGATTATGCATACGCTTGGCCTCGACCTGACAGACGATAGCCTGAAAGGTACGCCTGCGCGCGTAGCCAAAATGTATGTGAAGGAGATTTTTCATGGCCTGCACCCGGATAATAAGCCGCTGGCCAGACGCTTTGAAAATAAGTACAAGTATAACAAAATGCTGGTGGAGCGCGACATTACTGTTTACTCTTCCTGCGAGCATCACTTTGTTCCGATTATCGGCAAGGCGCATGTGGCTTATATCCCGAACGAGCATGTGATTGGCTTATCTAAACTTAACCGTATTGTGCATTACTATGCGCGCCGCCCACAGGTACAGGAGCGCATGACCATGCAGATCTCGAATGAATTAAAGCAAGCCTTAAAAACAGATAACGTAGCTGTGCTGATTGAGGCTGATCATTTATGTGTAATGAGCCGAGGCGTAAACGACGTTAGCAGCAGCACCATTACAGCTGAGTACTCAGGCCTTTTTGAGCAAGAGCAGTATCGCAATGAATTTTTAGGGCATGTGCGCTCTAAATAAGAAGACCAACTGCGGTAATTTACCCCTGTAAATCAGCTCCGGAGTCTCCTATTTAATATTAAAAAACTTAAATATACCTAAGTTGCGTATAGTGTTAATTATACTTCACTGCGCTAACATGTTCATATCTTATGCCAGGTAAAATTTTAATTACAGGAGGATCAGGTTTAATAGGGATGCGTTTATCAGAAATGCTGATAGACCTGGGCTACGAAGTGGCGCACCTAAGCAGGAGCCCTGATAAAGTTTCTACTTACAAAACCTTTAAGTGGGATGTTAAGGAGGGATATATTGATGAAAATGCCATCACTTACGCAGATTATATCATCAACCTGGCTGGTGCAAGCGTAGCTTCTGAGAAATGGACAGATGAGCGCAAAAAGGAAATCCTGAACAGCCGTACTGCCAGTATAAACCTGCTGCACAGAAGTCTGCGAAATGCAGAGCACCACGTAAAAGCTTTTATTTCTTCTTCAGCAGTGGGCATCTACGGCAACTCCGGTGAGCAATTAATGTCTGAGGAGAGTAACTCGGCCGATGATTTTCTGGCAGAGGTATGTAAGGCCTGGGAAAGCGCTGCCTGGCAAATGCGTGACCTGAACATACGCACGGTGATTATGCGGCTGGGCATAGTGCTAAGTATAAAAGGAGGCGCTTTACCGCAAATAGCCAGACCTGTAAAAATGATGGCTGGTGCGCCTCTGGGTTCCGGTAAGCAATATATGTCCTGGGTGCACATTGATGATGTATGCCGTTTGTTTATTCGTGCCATCGAAGACAAGCAGTTTGAGGGCGTATACAACGCTGTAGCCCCACACCCGGTTACGAATAAAGAGTTTACAAAGGAATTAGCTGAGGCTATGAAAAAGCCATTGGTGCTACCTAAGGTGCCTGCCTTTGCTATCAACCTGATGATGGGCGAAATGAGCGAGGTGATACTAGCCGGCCAACGGGTAAGTGCAAACAAAGTACTTCACACCGGCTTCACCTTTGAGTATACTTATGTAGAAGATGCCTTGGAATCCTTTTATGAAACCGAGAAAGATTAAGTGAATCCTACTAAATAAAAGCAGAAGGGCCAGCTATACTATAGCTGGCCCTTCTGCTTTTTAACTTATCAAATCTTTTCTGCTGCTACAGCATATTACCCATGTTCAGCAGCTCCAGTACCGAATCTACGGCAGCGGAGTCTGGCACAGTCTGCCTGGGCAGTACGGTGGTGCAGTTATACTTCTTATTGATTTTAACTGTAGGCCCCGGAAAGCGGCCCATAGTATAGCCTAAGGAGGTGTCTTTATACATACGCTCCATAAAGAGACCAAATACCGGCAGGGCCGTTTTAGAGCCCTCTCCTAACTGAGAGGTGCGGAAGTGGACACTGCGATCTTCGCCTCCTACCCAAACCCCTGTTACCAAATCTTTTGTTACTCCCATAAACCAGCCATCAGAGTGGTTAGAGGTAGTACCTGTTTTACCTCCAATCTCGTTTCCTTTCCAGAGGTCATACTCCCAAAGCGCCTGCGATGTACCACCTGGTTCCTCCATGCCCCCTTTCAGCATGTGCATCATCAGGAAAGCTGTTTCCTCGCTTAATACCTTCTTTTGCTTTGGCGTGAACTGGTGTATCAGGTTGCCGTTGCGATCTTCGATACGCGTGATGAACATTGGATCAGTGTGAAAGCCGTGGTTCGGAAAAGTACCGTAAGCCCCTACCATGTCAAAGATAGAAACATCGCTTGGACCCAAACCAATGGAGGGAACCGCTTCTAATGGACCATTTATACCTAATCGCTTTGCATATTTCACCACTGTTTCCCAGCCTACTTTCTCTGTTAGCTGTGCCGTAACGGAGTTTACTGATTTGCCCATGGCACGGCGCAAGGTCATAGGGGCACCCGTATATTCCCAATCGGCATTAGTAGGAGACCAACTCTTCTTCTCGCCCTTCTCTACATAATTTATGGTAATGCGCTTGTCAACAATCTTGTCGCAGGGCGAGTAACCATTGTCGATAGCCGATACATAGACAAAAGGCTTAAACGTTGAACCTGGCTGCCGGCGTGCCTGCTTCACGTGATCATACTTAAAGTACTTGAAGTTGATACCGCCTACCCACGCCTTGATATGTCCGGTAAAAGGATCCATGGTCATCATACCGCCATGCAGAAAGTGCTTGTAATACGCCAGCGAATCCAGCGGGCTCATGGTAACTGTCTTCTCTAAAGAATCATTGTCCCAGGTAAACACCTTCATTTCACGTGGGCGGTTCAACTCACGATTAATAGCCGCCTTATCATCGCCATACTTGTCTTTCAGGCGCTTGTAGTAGGCTGTACGCTGGATAGTCTGTTCAATGAACCCCGGAATTTCTTTGTCTTTTTCGTCAACCCACGGATTTCTTCCCTTCCAGTGGTTATCAAAGCGTTTTTGCAGCTTTCGCATGTGCTCTTCCATAGCTGCTTCGGCATGCGCCTGTATGCGGGAATCGATGGTGGTGTAGATCTTGAGCCCGTCGCGGTACAAGTCATACCCGTTTTCTTTGCACCACTCTTGCAGGTAATCGGCCACGGCACCTCTAAAATAAGTAGCTGGGCCATCGTAATGGTTTTCTACGCTATAATCTAGCACCAACGGCAACTGGCTTAGCGAGTCTGCATCGGCTTTTGGAAGGTAGCCATACTTCACCATCTGCCCTAAAACCGTGTTGCGGCGGCGTGTAGCGTTGTTTGGGTTAAAGCGGGGGCTATAATAAGTAGGTGCCTTCAGCAAACCGATAAGTACGGCTGCCTGCTCTACCTTCAGGCTATCTGGCGATGTATTAAAAAAGGTGTTAGACGCTACTTTTATACCAAATGAGTTAGAGCCAAAATCGACCGTGTTCAGGTACATCGCCAGAATTTCTTCTTTGGTATAGCGCTGCTCCAGTTTTATAGCCGTCAGCCACTCCTTTGTCTTGGAAATAACAATATTTAACCCGGGGATATAGCCTAAAGCCCCCTTTGAGTTATCGGTACGTGTTTTATAGAGGTTTTTAGCCAGCTGCTGCGTGATAGTACTCGCACCCCGGGCATCGCCTTTAAAACTGCCATATACAGCTGAGGCGATAGCTTGCGGATCTATACCTGCGTGCTCATAAAAACGTGCATCCTCTGTAGCAACTAGCGCCTGAATGAGCCGGGGAGACATTTCTTTGTAACCAACAGGGCTGCGGTTCTCACGGAAGTACTTTCCTATTAGCTGCTCATCGGCTGTATATAGCTCCGAAGCCTGGTCAGAGCGAGGGTTCTCTAATCTGTCGAGGCTTGGGGAGGAGCCAAACAAGTAGAATAAGTTATACTCTACACTTAGCAGGTAAATAAGCAGGATTGCTGCCCCCAGGAAAAAAAATTTCCAGACGAAGCGCACTACTTTTTTATAGGCTGGTGTTTTAGGCTCTTGTACTTTTTCTTGCTCTTTCGGCATTGCTATCAAACAGAGGTTTCCCTGCAAAAATTCCTTTTCACATTTCAAACAAAACGACTGCAAAGATACCTTTTGTACACAACTTACAAGGAATATGCTGTACAAAACTTCGTGAATGGGACACAAAGCTACCATCTGTGGCAGGCGCTGGTTATCTTTGCCGTAAACGCTACAGATCACTTACCTGGTTAAACATGCAAGCAACAGTACAACAGGCTTTTAATAGAGTAATAGGATTACAGCTTACTAAAACTACCCGCACCGAGGCAGTGCAGTACTTTCACTTTGGGCATACCCACTATACTACCCCACAAGGTCTGGTGCTGGATGTAGGCGAGCTAACACTGGCCCTGAACTGCCCGTGGCAACTTCTCCAGCCTTCTGGGGCCACCATCAAACAAGAGGAAATATTTATCCGCAGGCGCGAAACAGGTTTGCCATCCCCGGTATGGGACTGGAAGAAGCCGGGCTCCAGCATGAGCGACCAGCGCTTGATGGAGTTGATAAACGATAACCCGAATCTGGTAGTGGAGCGCATAGAGCAGCAGGACGCATTAGGCTTAATGCTATACTTCAGCGATGGCACCCGTTTATCTGTATTGCCTGACCCCACAAAGGCAGTTGCGGAGTACTGGCAGATTTTCAGTAACACTGGAGACGGCCTCCGCGTTGGAGCCAGCGACGAAGGTATAGCTTAACAAGCTTATACTTGTTGCAGGCCTCCTGTCAGCGACAGAAACGGAAACAGCAACTTTTAAAGCGGAGGTAGAGTAACTCATCTTAAAAAGAGCCTTTGAACCTCCGCCTACAGCTTTTCGAGTTAGAAGACCAGCCTTGGTTTCCGCACACCATCAGGCAGGGCATGCTTGATTTTCTTCGCTTCATGATTACGAAACTAAATGCGTATGAAGCCGCGCTGCCACTCTTGCAGGAGTTGCTGGAACGAACGCAGCAACAGCACATAACCGACCTTTGCTCTGGTGCAGGCGGAGGCATAGCTGCCATCCAGCAGCAACTGAGCGAACGCATGGGCAGTACCATTGGCATTACACTTTCCGATCTTTACCCAAACATTACAGCTTACCAGTACCTGCACCACAAATCCGGAGGCAGTATAGCCTATATTCCTGAACCTGTAAATGCCACTGCTGTGCCTGAAAGTGTAGCTGGCGTACGTACCATTTTCTCCTCGTTTCATCATTTTCCGCCTGCCACAGCCAAAGCCATACTACAGGATGCAGCAGACAAGCGGGCAGCCATTGGAATTTTTGAAGGCGCTCGAAAAAGTTGGCTGGAAATGCTGTTGCTATGGCTGGCTTTCCCCTTCCTTATACTTGTAGTAACGCCTTTTATAAGGCCATTCAAGATCAGCAGGCTGTTCTATACATATATTATTCCGCTTATTCCGTTAGGTATAATCTGGGATGGCACAGTTTCATTGCTGCGTATATACCCGCCGGAGCAGCTGCAACGTATGGCAGAAGAGGTAAACGTTACCGACTATACCTGGCGCTCAGGCCGTGCTGGAGCTGGAGTCGGTAAAAATGTTATTTACTTAATAGGATACCCTAAGCCTATCTAATTTAATCTGCTTCGGTTAGTAAAGTGCTGCAGCCAATGTTAAAGACTTTTATAGTATACCAAACAGCTAAGCTATATAATTCATGGTAAATGACTAGCTACCGAAATGCCCTCACGCTCATGCGGATTCCTTTTTCGGTATACCTGATGCCGATTTTCTGGTTTGCCCTCAGCACGATGCATCATGTTGAGCTAAAGCGGGCAATCGCTGTTTTCCTGATTCTGCACCTCCTCGTTTACCCCGCCAGTAATGGCTATAACTCCTATTTTGATCGGGATGAAGGTAGTATTGGAGGCCTCAAGCATCCGCCGAAGGTAACACGCCAGCTAATGCACCTCGTGTTAGTATTCGATATACTTGCAGTACTTTCGGCACTTATACTTTCTCCGCTGTTCTCTAGTTTTATTGCTTTATACCTGCTCATCTCAAAAGCTTACAGCTACGATGGCATTCGCCTTAAGAAATACCCTTTCCTGAGTACCTTTGTGGTTACTTTTTTTCAGGGAGCCTTTACATACACGTTGGTGCAAGTAGGTACAGGTATGCCACTTAAACAGGTGCTTCAAACACCTAATGTATGGTTTGCGCTTGTCAGCACCTTGCTGCTCTGCGGCTCCTACCCCCTTACTCAAATTTATCAACACAAAGAAGACTACCAACGTGGCGACCGCACCCTTAGCCTAATATTAGGCATCAGAGGCACTTATCTTTTCTCAGGGCTAAGTTTGCTCACAGGAGCCAGCTTACTGTTATGGCTATACTTGACTACCGAGCAAGCCCGAAACATATTTGTTTTTATAGTGTGTACAGCACCCATCGTTTACTTCTTTGCAAATTGGGTAATGCGCGCGTTACGAAACCGGCAGGCAGTCAATTATGAGAATACAATGCTGATGAACAAGCTTTCTTCTATCTGCATCAGCACTGCTTTTATCCTGATCCTGCTGATGCGGATATGGATGCCGTAAACTTAGCTCTGTAAAAGCGTATAAAAAACATAAAGCATGTCCCTATGAAATTTTTAGATGCCCTAGTAGCAGGCATAGCCGGTACAGCCGCCATGACTGCCTTTTTATACTTGCTCTCTTTTGCTACACGCCGGGTAATGAAAGTTATCCGCATCTTAGGCACGATGCTGCTCAACCGCACACAAGCAGATGGCAGCTTATCAGGCGACGCTAGCACTAAAGTAGTAGGCACGCTGGCACACTATGCTATAGGCATCTTTTTTGCCCTGCTATACCTGGCTCTCTGGGACGCTGGCGTGGGTGCCATCACTGCTTCCTGGGGCTTATTTTTCGGATTTGCAAATGGGTTAGCAGGTATGGCCGTATGGTTCTTCTTCTTTATGCTACACCCTCACCCACCACTCATAAGGCTCCGCACGTACCTGAACACCCTTATTTTCGCACACATCATTTTTGGGTTTGTTGCTACCTACACTTTTTACCTTCTGCTACAGCCAGCTTATGATTTCTGGTGGTAGATCTTCTTCGCAATTATGAATCAGGGATGGTTACTTTGGCAGCAAATACCTTACATGTTCGCAAGAGTTGAGTAGGTGGCAAGTTCCTTAAACTGATGTGCATAGCTGCTGTCATGCTATCTAACTACCCCTAGCCCCTCCTTGCCTAAGGAGGGAAATTTACCTTGTCCCGACTGTCTCCTCTGTAGCAAGTATAGCCAGCGCTAAGTAGGTATGGCTCTGCGAGCCAGTAGAGCTGGAAGCTCTACAACATAGTAGGCATTAGCTACAAGCTAGCGTCAGCAGGAAATAAACAGAAACTATGGAAGAATAGCAGCGGCAGACTAAGGCTAAAGATCAGAAAACTTTAATGGTTAAGTATAAAACAAAACAGCCTGCCACACATAAAGTATGGCAGGCTGCAAGTATAAAGTATGTTAACGGCTACTGTTAGCTGTTCATTGAAATCAGGAACTCCTCGTTGCTCTTGGTGCCCTTCATTCTGTCTTTCAGGAACTCCATAGCTTCGATAGAATTCATATCCGACATGAACTTGCGCAGTATCCAGATACGGTTTAACTCGTCTCTGTCCATCAGCAGGTCTTCGCGGCGTGTACCAGAAGCAGGCACGTCGATAGCAGGGTAAACGCGTCTGTTCGCCAGTTTGCGATCCAGCTGCAGTTCCATGTTACCAGTACCTTTAAATTCTTCGAAGATTACCTCATCCATCTTAGAACCTGTATCGATCAGGGCAGTAGCGATGATCGTAAGTGAGCCGCCGTTTTCAACGTTACGGGCAGCACCGAAGA
Source organism: Pontibacter rugosus (assembly GCF_042678745.1). Classification (NCBI taxonomy): domain Bacteria; kingdom Pseudomonadati; phylum Bacteroidota; class Cytophagia; order Cytophagales; family Hymenobacteraceae; genus Pontibacter; species Pontibacter rugosus. The sequence goes on from NZ_JBHTLD010000008.1 coordinate 44,679, forward strand.
AGCGCTTCGGCTTGTGCAGCGCATTCGCATCCACACCACCTGATAAGATTTTACCAGACGAAGGAACTACAGTGTTATAAGCACGCGCCAGACGTGTAATAGAGTCAAGCAGGATAACTACATCGTGGCCACATTCTACCATGCGCTTCGCCTTATCCAGCACAATGCTTGATACTTTTACGTGACGCTCTGCTGTTTCGTCAAAGGTAGAAGCGATTACCTCTGCCTTTACACTACGGGCCATATCTGTTACCTCTTCCGGACGTTCGTCAATCAGCAGGATCATCAGGTATACTTCCGGGTGATTCTCTGAAATAGCGTTGGCAATCTCTTTCAGCAACACAGTTTTACCTGTTTTAGGCTGCGCCACAATCATACCACGCTGGCCTTTACCTATTGGGGCAAAAAGATCCAGAATACGTGTTGACATTTGGCTTGGGCGGGTTGTAAGCTGTAAGCGCTCCTCTGGGAAGAGTGGCGTAAGGTGCTGAAACGGAATGCGGTCACGGATTTCCTCTGTGGTACGTCCGTTTACAGTTTCTACTTTAAGCAGGGCGAAGTACTTCTCTCCTTCTTTCGGTGGGCGAATCTGGCCTTTTACCGTATCACCTGTCTTTAATCCGAAAAGCTTTATTTGAGATGGAGATACATAAATATCATCCGGTGAGGCAAGGTAGTTATAATGGGTGGAACGCAGGAAGCCATACCCATCCTGCATCAGTTCCAATACGCCCTCGTTCAGGATAATGCCATCAAACTCTTTAAAGTTGTTTGAATTAGCATTCTGTTGTGAGTTGTTACGGCGTTGGTTATTTTGGTTATTATCGTTGCTGCGGTTGTCGTTACGGTTCTCTCTGTTGTCCGTTCTCTGTTCCCTGCTGTCGTTGCCGCGGTTGTCGTTTCTGGATTCTCTTGTATCCTGGCTACGAGTATCCTGACGGTTATTGTTATCTCTGCTATTATCGTTGTTGCGGCTTTCGTTGCGGTTGTCGCGTGCATCGCTGCTACGGTTGTCCCTGGTATCGTTGCGGTTTTCCTCTTTGCTTTCGCTACGAGGGTCGCGGCGCACACGCTCCCGGCTGTTCTGGGAACCATGATCTTTTACAGGTGACTCGGCAGGAACAAAAGCTTGCGGTGCGCTTTCAGCGCTTTTTACTGTTTGCGTACGTGCGCGTTTTTCCGTTTTTACGGGTGCTTCAGCACGCTTTGTTTCTACTATAGGAGTGCTAATGGTTGGCTCAACAACAACAGAATCTGTACTTTCAGCTGGTGCAGCAGGCATAGAAGAGGCTTCAGGCGCAGGTGAGTTGTATTTTTTGGATAAGCTTTCAGGTGGGGTAACGGCTTGCTGATCCAGAATTTTGTAGATGATTTCTTGTTTGCTAAGTTTTTTAAAGTTCTTAACGCCCAGGTCCTCAGCAATTTCTTTGAGTTCTGAAAGAAGCCTATCTTTCAATTCTTCAATTTTATACATAAATAATGGTATGGTAGTTAACTTAACTTGCCAGGTTCCGCGGTACACGGCCAAAGCGAGAGATTTAGTTTTTTGTCAGGAAATATAGAATAGATTGCGAAAGAGTCAGATAGGCACAGGAATACGGCCCTCCTCAATTGTACCACAATGTTATTGCAATGCCTTTTAATTAACAAATATTACGGGGCATTTTATACAAAAAGTTTCAAATTTCACTTAAAATATTTCGTAAAGGCCTCTAGATAGCTAAAAAAGTCTATTTTTGTGCTTATACATAACCCTTAACTATGCTACAGCTAACAGTTTTAAGAGAGCAGACCGAGCAGGTAATTGCTGGTTTGAACAAGAAAAACTACAAAAATGCGGCCGAAGAAGTAGCCGCTCTGCTGGAGCTCGACCAGCAGCGACGCCAAACCCAGAACGAGCATGATTCACTTCAGAGCCGCGCCAACTCCCTTGCAAAAGAAATTGGTATGCTCATGAAGAATGGCGAACGAGAAAAAGCAGAATCCGCTAAAGCCGAAACGTCCGAGCTAAAGCAGAAAACCAAAGCACTAGCTGAGCAACTCTCATCAGTAGAAGATGAAATTCAGAAAGCTTTATATAAACTACCGAACCTGCCGCACGAAAGTGTGCCTGCCGGCAGAAGCGCAGAAGATAACGAGGTAGTACTGGAGCACGGCACCATTCCGCAACTACACGAAGGAGCGCAGCCACATTGGGAGCTGATCCAGAAATACGACATCATCGACTTTGAACTTGGCAATAAGGTTTCTGGCGCTGGATTCCCCTTTTATAAAGGCAAAGGTGCCCGTCTGCAACGCGCGCTTATCAACTTCTTCCTGGATGAAGCCATGAACGCTGGTTACGTAGAGGTACAGCCACCTATTTTGGTAAACGAAGCTTCTGGTTACGGTACTGGCCAGTTACCAGACAAAGACGGCCAGATGTATCATGCTACCGCAGATAACCTGTACCTGATTCCAACGGCTGAGGTGCCGATTACGAATATGTACCGCGACGAGATCGTTCCTGTAGATAAACTGCCGATCAAGAATACTGGCCACACCCCTTGCTTCAGACGCGAAGCTGGTTCGTGGGGTGCTGATGTGCGCGGCCTGAACCGCCTGCACCAGTTTGATAAGGTGGAGATTGTACAGGTAACGCTGCCGGAAAAATCTTACGAGGCGCTGGAGGACATGAGCCAATACATTCAGGGGCTGCTGCAGAAACTGGAATTGCCGTACCGCGTGCTGCGCCTATGCGGTGGTGATATGGGCTTTACCTCTGCCCTCACCTACGATATGGAAGTATACTCTACTGCCCAGGGGCGTTGGCTGGAAGTGAGCTCTGCCTCTAACTTTGAAACCTACCAGGCCAACCGCCTGAAGCTGCGCTACAAGAACGAGGGAAAAACGCAGTTGCTGCACACGCTTAACGGCAGTGCACTGGCCCTGCCACGCATTGTAGCGGCCATACTTGAGAATAACCAGACGCCGGATGGCATTAACATGCCAAAGGTGCTGCACCCGTACTTAGGGTTTGACAAAATTTCTTAGCTTTTTTAAAAGAGTTACTCAGATACTCTTTAT